>DVGY01000016.1 GCA_018712465.1 Candidatus Egerieicola pullicola
CAGCAGAAAGGCGATGTCAATCACCAAGGCCATAAATTCACCGATCAGCAGATAAACAAAAATGTTCCAGGTATTTTTGGCGAAAAATTGTCCATTGGAGGGCACTTTTTTCTTTTTGGGGCCGGATTGAGGGCTAACCGGCGCCGGTTGGGCAGGTTGATGGCTTTCATTCATGGCCATGACTCCTTTCAGGAACGGGTTTGAAGTACTGATAAAGATAACATTTCAACATACCGTTATACAGCTTGCGCTGTTTATCCGGTTTATGTCCAAAACAATGGGGGAATTCCGGGTCCGGGGTAATAATGTAGTAGCTTTCCCCTTGAGTGCGGGTAAACACCTTTCCCATGGTGTGGTAAATGGCCCGGGCTTGTTTTTGATCCAGCATCCGTTCTCCGTAAGGGGGATTGCAGAGGGTAATCCCTTTGGGAAGAGGGGAAAAATCCTTGATGTCCCGCTGTTCCACCGTGATCCGCTTACCCAGCCCCGCCTTTTTGGCATTGGCCAAGGTCAGCTCCACGCAATCCGGATCCAAATCCCAGGCATAGCCGTGAAATTCTGCATCCCGGCGAATCAGATCCAAGCCCCGGGTCCGTTCCTGCTGCCAAACCGATTCCGGCACAAAGCCAAATTCCTGAGCGGCAAACCTCCGCCGCAGGCAGGGGGGAATGTTCAGCGCCTTGCTGGCAGCTTCAATGATCAACGTACCGGAACCGCAGAACGGATCGCAGACCGTGCTGTAGCCCTTCACCCGGGCACAGTCCACAATACCCGCCGCCAAGGTTTCCTTGATGGGAGCGGCGTTGGAATGAGCCCGCCAACCCCGTTTATGCAGGCCGGGGCCGCTGGTATCCAGCAGGATGCTGACCCGGTCCTTCAGGATGGAAAATTGCAGCTGGCAGAGGGCATTTTTTTCCGGAAACCAGTCAATGCGGTAATGCTGCTTCAACCGGTCCACCGCCGCCTTTTTCAGGATGGACTGACAGTCCGGCACACTGTGGAGGGTGGAATTTAAGCTATAGCCCTTTACCGGAAACCGGTCCGCCTTTCCAATAAACTCCTCTAAAGGAATGGCCTTCATGCCCTGGTACAGCTCTTCAAAGCTTTTGGCGGTAAACTCTCCCAGCAGGATCTGCACCCGTTCAGCGGTGCGCAGGCAGAGATTGGCTCGAGCCATAATCTCCAATCCGCCGGAAAACAGCACCCGCCCATTTTCCGCCAACACATCCTGAGCGTCCATCCGGCGAAGTTCTCCGGCCAGAATCCCTTCCAGCCCAAACTGACAGGGCGCCACATAGCGCAGGGTTGCTTCCATAAATCTTCCTTTCTAACAATTACAACACCCGATGGGCATGGCGGGTGACATGGCAGCCCACGTTCACCGCCACCGGCAAACCGGCAATATGGGTGGGATAGGTTTCAATGTTGACAGCCAGTGCGGTGGTTTCCCCGCCAAAGCCCTGAGGGCCGATGCCCAATGCGTTCACCCGGCTCAACAGTTCCGCTTCCATGGAAGCGTAATACTCATCGGGATTGCGCTGGCTCACCGGACGGCAGAGGGCCTTTTTGGCCAGGTAGGCGCAAAGCTCAAAGTCCCCGCCGATTCCCACGCCAATCACCATAGGAGGGCAGGGATTGCTGCCGGCTTTGGCAATGTGGGCGGTGAGGTAGTCCAAAATATCTTCCCGGGTGGCAGAGGGGGTAAACATCTTCATCCCGCTCATATTTTCGCTGCCAAATCCCTTGGGAGCCACGGTGATCTCCACCTGTTCTCCAGGCACCAGGGAAAGATGCAGCACCGCCGGGGTATTGTCGTCGGTATTCACCCGGCGCAGGGGGTCCCGGACAATGGATTTCCGGAGTTTACCCTGGGTGTATCCCTGGCGCACTCCCTCATTCACCGCTTCATTCAGATCGCCGTCCACCAAATGGACCTCCTGGCCCAGCTTCAAAAACACCACTGCCATCCCGGTATCCTGGCAGATAGGAACCTGAAGCTGCTGGGCGGCGGAAAGATTTTCCTCCAAATCCCCTAAAATCTGTTTGGCCAGAGGAAAGGGCTCCTGCTGGCAGCGGCTGCAAATGGTGTCCTTCAGATCTTCCGGCAGCACCATATTAGCCTGGATGCAGAGACCCCGCACGGCAGCCGTGATTTCATGGACAGAGAGTTCACGCATTGTTTTCAACCTGCTTTCTAAAGGGAGAATCTTTTCCCTGGGCGGCCAGTCTGCCATTGCAGAACACCGCTGCGGGAATAAAGTACGAAGAGAAAATGTCGTCCCGGCTGATGACCAAATCCCCATCCTTGCCCACTGCCAAACTGCCCACTCGGTCTTCCAGTCCGGTGAGCTGAGCGGGAAGAAGGGTGATGGCGGCCAGGGCTTGCCGGCGGTCCAATCCGCCCCGAATGGCAATTCCCGCCGTTAAGGGAAGATACTGAATGGGAATCACCGGATGGTCAGTGCAGATGGCGCAGGGCAGACCGGCCTGCCAAAGCTTCGCCGGATTTTCAATGGAAGCCTTGCCCATCTCCGGCTTAGAGCGGTCGCAGAGCACCGGGCCAGCAATGATTTTCGCCTGTTCCTGCTGCAAGAGATCCGCCACCAGATAGCCTTCGGTGGCGTGCACCAGCACCAGGTCCAAAGAAAATTCCTTGGCAATGCGGATGGCGGTAAAGATGTCATCCGCCCGGTGGCAATGGAAAAAAGCCTTGCACTTCCCCTTCAGCACCGGCAGCAAAGCTTCGCACTTGGCGTCGTATTCCGGGGGATCGTCGTTTTCCCGCTTAGCCTTGCGCTTTGCCTTTTGGTATTCCTTTGCTTTATGGAGCTGTTCCCGAATGAGAGCCGCCACCGCCATCCGGGTAATGGGAGTTTCATCCCGGTCATGATAGACGGTTTTGGGATTTTCTCCCAAAGCAAACTTCATGCCTACATTGGGGTCAATCACCATATCGTCGATCCGCCGCCCCATGGTCTTCATAGCGCACCAGCTTCCGCCAATGGCGTTGGCGCTGCCCGGACCGGTCAGGACGGTGGTGACACCGCCTTGCAAAGCCTCTTCAAAACAATGCTCCATGGGATTGACCGCGTCGATGGCCCTTAACTGGGGGGTCACCGGATCGGTTTGCTCATTGCCGTCGTCCCCCTCAAAATTCAGGCCGTCTTCCCACATACCGATATGGCAATGGGCGTCCACAAAGCCGGGATACACCGTATACCCGGACAGATCGTATACTTCTTGGTCTTTGGGCAGAGGATCCCCCATCTTTCCCATCGCCGTAATTTTCCCCTGTTGAATCTGCAAAAAGCCCTGGGCAACGGCAGGAGATTCCACCGGTTCCAAACGGGCGTTGAGTAACAGCATAGCAGCGCTCCTAAACTTAATTTTTTGACCACCGACCGGCTTCGACAAATTTGCCGGGGCGTTTGGTGTATCCTAAGGATGCGGATCAATTCATAGCTGATTTCCTGTTATGGATTGCCCGTTTCCTGGTACTCCTTTCTCCAAACAGTCGTCTGCTGCCACAGGCGGCTGTTCCTTTTTTATTCCTCCGGCAGAGCGGAAATAATGACGCCTCCCCCGGCCACTTTATTTCCCAAATAAAACACCGCGGACTGACCCGGCGCCGCAGCCCGTTGGGGGGTATCAAATTCCAGCACCACCCGGTCTTCCCCATGGGGGATCACCGTGCAGGGCTGTTCCTTCATATTGTAGCGGAGTTTAGCATTCACCCGCACCGGACCTTGAATGCCGGGCAGATACATCCAGCACAGCCGGTTCACCAGCACCCGCCGGGAAAACAGTTCCTGGTTTTCCCCCAAAGTAACGGTATGGCGGGCGGCGTCTTTGGCCAGCACGTACATAGGCTTTCCAAAGGTAACCCCCAGGCCTTTGCGCTGGCCCACCGTATAATGGATAATGCCGGGATGATCTCCCAACACCTTTCCCTGCCGGTCAATGAATTTTCCGGGAGGGCAGGTTTGATTCCAGAACCGGCGGAGAAATCCCACATAGTCCCCATCCGGCACAAAGCAGATGTCCTGACTATCCTTCTTTTTGGCGGTAATCAGTCCGGCCTCTTCTGCCAAGGCACGGATCTGGGGTTTGGTATAATCCCCCAGAGGAAACACGGCGTGGGCCAGCTGATGCTGGGACAGGTGGTAGAGCACATAGCTCTGGTCCTTGCTTTCATCTGCCGCTTTATATAGATAGTACCGGCCGGTGGATTCATCGTATCCTTTCCGGACGTAGTGGCCGGTGGCCAGATAGGGGATGTTTCGCCGCTGGGCTTCTTCCAACAGCGCACCGAATTTCAGATACCGGTTACACTCGATACAGGGGTTAGGGGTTTCCCCTTGAAAATAATCTCGGGAAAAGGGTTCCATCACCCGGCGGCGGAATTCTTTTCGGAAATCCAGCACCACATGGGGCAGTCCCAGTTTTTCCGCCACCGCTTTGGCGTCCTCCGCTTCCCGGAAAGAGCCGCAGCCTTCCCCATCCTCCGGGGTATGGAGAAGCATGGTGGCTCCGGTGATTTGATACTTTTCTTTCAGCAAAAGCAAAGCGGCAGAGGAATCCACCCCTCCGCTCATGGCCATCAACAATTCCGGCACAAATTAGCCTCCTTTTTTCACCCGGGGCTGCCGGGCAGACTTTTTCTGCCGCACTGCCTCAAACTGAGCCAGCTTTTCCGGGCTTGCCACATAAATGGAGCGTTTGCCCCGCCACTTTTCCTCCTGTTGGGAGCGGATCAAGCGAATCTGGCCGATAAACCGGCCATGCTTGGGGCAGACGCCCAAAGCAATAAACCGCCGCTTATCCAACTTAAACCAAGAGGTCTGCTTTAAGGGATGCTTACAGTTGGGGCAGCGCATCCGTCCCAGGTGAGGATCCTGAAAGGCGTCTCCCCGATGGGCATACCCTACGCCGCTTTCCCCGGAAAGGGGATACCGCTGACGGCGCTTTGCCTGGGCGCGCTTCTTTTCCTGCTGCTGCCGGACATAATCCCGATACTGTTCCAGCCCCAGCTTCAAATCCAATTTTTGCACCACCAAAGCGGTAAACCAGGCGTCGTTGAGGGCATCGTGAGCGGGACGGTCCGCCTGAATGTGCAGCGCTTCCATGGCCGTTTGCAGGGAGGTCTGCCCTTTGGCGCCCATCTGCTTGGCGTACACCTGTTGCAGATCGCACCACTCCCCCACCCAGTCTTCCAGGCCGTGGAGAAGCAGATTCTGCCGCAGAATGTGCACGTCATCCGGCCCCCAGGTCAACAGCAGTGTTCCCGGAGGACAGAGGGCGGAAAGTTGTTGGTTAGCCTGGGGAAACAGGATTCCCTTCTTGACCTTTTGGATGGTGAGGCCGGTGAGAGAGCGGACATGGTAGTGCATCTGCCACAAAAAGGTGGGGCGCACCAGCCAGGTATAGGTGCCGGTAATTTTTGCATTTTCATTTAACGCCACTGCCCCGATCTGAATGATTTCCCCGCTGAGGGTGGTCCGCAGCCCTTGAAGCTGAGGCGCTTTGGGGTCCATCGGTTGATTCCATTCCAGATCCAGCACCAGATAACGTTCCGGCATCCTTACCCTCCTTTCTGCAAAACATGGTTACGAAAAACGGCTTCTTAAAGTATTATTATACTAAAGTTCTCTGCCGTTGTCAAAAGAAAAGCGAAATTTCCAAAAAACACAGTCCGCCTGGAAATTTTCTCCAAACGGACTGCATCTTTGCTTTCTAGGACCCTTTGCATCAGAAGGCCACCCAGAACCATTTCAACCAAATCTTTTGGTACCAAGGCAGTGTTTGATACACACCTTTGGCGGTGCGGAGATAGGCTTTCTGCACAAATTTCAGTTGTTCCGAAGTGAGAGGCGCTTTTCCATAGGCGGCCTGACCCACAAGATCCAGCACCCGGAGCATCTCTTCCCGGGACAGGAAGGGATTAGTTTCGGGATGACGGCGGAAATACTCTTCTGCCGGCTCTTCGGTTTCTTCCCAGAAACCGCCAAACCGCAATACCCGCAGCATCCGGCTCCATTCCTCCCGGACGCCCTTGGAACCCCGGCGCATCCAGTAAGGCAGTTGAATGGTAATGCCCAAACCTCGCAGTTTGTCCAGCAGCTTGTGCATCCACTTTGACAGCTTTTTGCTCCCGGTTCGTCTGCCTGTCCGGAAGGATGCTTTCCGCCGCGCCAACCGCATAGCCCGCCAAAGCAGCACCACCAGTATCAGCACCATCACTGCCAGTACTCCGCCAAAGATCCACCAGAACCACACCGGCAAGCCGGAATCTCCCAGATTTTCCTGGGAATTGGAAGCGTCTCCTTCCAACAGCGAGGAGGTGGAGAGTTCTGAAGTCTGGGAGGTGGCAGAGGAGGTGGAAGAAGTGGTCTGGGAAGAAGTTTCCGACGAAACGGTGGTTTCTTCTTCCGCCGGAGCCGTATAGCCGGTGACAAATGTCACTTCAATGGGCACCCAGCCATAATCTTCCAGAAAAATTTCCGGCCAAGCATGGGCGTCATTGTCGGTAATGGAAGCCCGGTAACTGCCGTCCTCCTGGAGATCAAAATCTCCCGGATTCACCGAATAGCCGGACACATACCGGGCAGGGATCCCATACAGCCGAAACATCAGCACTGCCGCAGAGGCAAAATGCTGGCAGTAACCCATATGGCTTTCAAAGACGGTATACTCCACCGGGTCTTCGTTTATGGGAATCTGACCGGGGGTGCTGGTGTAGCGGATATGGGTGAACAAGGTGTTCCGGATAAAGGAAATGATGCTGTCCAAATCCCCTTGAGGATTATCCCGGCAATACTGGGTCAGCTGGGGCACCAGATCTTCCGGCACCTGAGTATAGGCTTCCAACGCCTGCTCTTGGTAATATTCCTGAAACCGGCGGTAGCTTTGGGCGTTATAGGCCTGTTCCGGATCCATGGAATCCCAATCCAGATGGACATCGGAAGCCTGATAGTAGGAAAACCGATAGCCGTCCTGGGTTTCGTAGGAATTGTTGTAATAGTAGTAATAGGGGGGATACCAGCTGCTGTCCTTGCCGTAAATTCCCCGAAGGGTCAGATTTCTGGGCAGAGGGGCGTCTTCCCGCTGGGTCCACTGGTTTAGGTTATAGTACAGAAAGCGGAAAACGCCGGAACCCCGGCTGCTCCAGCCGTCCCCCATCTGCTGTTCCACCCGTTGAAACAGTTGGGATTCATTCACTTCCGCCCAGGAACCTCCCTGATAGTCCCCACCGGTGAAGCCTTTCAGGTAGATGGTTTCGGTGGGAGGATTATCCGTGTAGGCGGCCAGCAGTTCCTGTCCGCTGGGGAACAGGTTTCCCCGATTGATGACGCCGCTGTTGGTGACGGTAGACCGAGCCGAAAACGGCAGCACTATTTGTTGCAGCTGGGAGGCCCGATACTGTACCAGTCCCGTGAAGTAGTACAGAGGTTCGCCAAACCAGTTGACCACCAACAGTCCCGCCAACAACATGACCAAAGCCAGCACCGCCACCGAAAGGCTGCTTTTCTGCACCGGCAAACCGAAGTTTTTCCCCTGAAGCACCACCTTCCGCCGGCGGCTCCTCCGTCTGCCGTACACCAAGGCGGCAAACGCCACCTGAAAGACGGCCAAACAAAACACCGTGGGCAGAGGAGGGAAAAAGCCAATCAAGGTAGGCGCCACCAACAAAAGGGTAATCAAAATCCAAACCAGCCAAGCCAGCTTTGCCCAAAGGCAGAGCAGCATGATCCAGGTCACAGCGGCGGTGAGAAAGGTGACCGCGCCGGTGACGTCGGTAGGCTCCACCCGTCCCCCTATGATGCTTTGGTAGAGAACCGGAAACTGGGCCAAGAGATCTGTTTGGCAGAGCCAAAAAGCCAGTCCCAGCACAGCCAGTCCCAGCAGCAAGCCCCACTTCACCCATTTGCGCCGTTTTTCCAACATCCAGCCAAAGGGGACCAGCAAAAGCAGCGCTATCAGCACCGGCCAAAGCCAAAAAATAGTCACCGATTCCGCCGTAGAAAGCAGGCACCAAATGCCGCAAAGCCCAACCAGCAAAAATACAGGGGTAAGCCAATACCAAAGCCCGGATGGTTTTTTCAGGACAGCGGTTTTTTCCAATGCCGTCACCCCCTAGAGCTTTAATGTAAATTGCGAGAGTTGCTGTTCCAACTGCTTGGGGGAAAAGGTGTAAAGCACCTGATGATTCTCCCGCAGCTGCAAGCCGGTGGTAAACTCCACCTGCGAAATCTTCCCTTCCGGCGCCATAGGCGGCGCTGGGTGATCCAAAGGCAGGCGTTCCCCCAGCTCCAAGTGGTAGAGCCGCAGCAGCAGCGGCGTAACGCCGTCTTCCCCGGTGAGCTCCAGGCCCTGAATCCTGCCTTCCAAATCGGTCCAATACACTGGAACCTGAGGGAGAACCTGAAGCAGTCCATGGAGAATGGCGGATAAAATCACATAAAACCCTTCCCGTTGGGAGGACGTGGAAAAGCGAAACTGCTCCCACACCAAGTGCAGCTCCACCAACCGGTCCGCCTCCTGTTCAAATTCCTTCACCCAGAGTTTTTCCGTGCGGGCGCTCTGTTTCCAATGGATGTTCCGGGTATTGTCCCCTTCCTGGTATTCCCGCAGCTGACGAATCTCCTCGGAATCACCGATCTGCTGAGGCAGCGAACGCAGCAGCAGCGCAGTGCTGTCCCCGGCGGAACGATAGGACAGTTCCACCCTCATGGCACGCACCGGCGGCAGCACTGCCAATGTCCCCTGGGCGCTCTGTTTCCGAGAGGAGGAAGAGGTCAGGCCAAACCAATCGTAGACGCGGATTTTATCCAATTCCAACAGCAGCAGCCCGCAATACTTGACGGGAAGTTCCACCCGGCTGAGCTGTACTTCCCCACCCCGGAGCGAGCCGAAAACGTAGAGCTTTTTGTTTTTGGATTCCCAGGGGTAGCAGTATTGCAGCCGTGCCCGGAACCGAGGAACGGCGCCCTTGCCGGTATTTTCCGCGCGAAGGGTACAGAGCACCCTTTTTTGCCGGGGAGCGGTGGCAAGCTGCTTTTCAAAGCCCAGCTTTAAATGTTTGCGGCGGCGCCAGGAAATCCAGGCAAGGCAGATCCACAGCAACAGCTCGGCGATGCCCAGGGCCAGCAGCCCGTCAATTCGATAGATACCGCCTACCCACAGCATCACCAGCATCAAAAGCAGGTAGAGTATTTTTTTCATGTCAGTCCCTCTCCAGGGTAGGGCGGTGCACCGAATGGAGCACATCCTCCAAAATCTGTTCCGGAGTGACTTCCGCCAGCTTGGCGTCCGCTCCCAGAATCAACCGGTGGCGCAGCACATAGGGCAGTTGCTCCTCCACGTCCTGAGGCGTGACATAATCCCGTCCCTGCAGCCAGGCAGAGGCCCGGCTCAACCGCACCAAGGCAATGGTAGCCCGGGGGCTACCGCCCTGTTCCACATAGGGGTGCTTCCGGGTCGCCTGGACCAGCTCCACCAAGTAGCGGTAAAGGGTGTCCTTCAGATGCACCTCACAAGCCTGATTTTGAATCTCCAACAGGGTGTTCTGATTCATAATGGGCTTGACTTCATCCAAACGATTTTTCTGGCCGATATTTTTCGCCATCCGCATTTCCCCCTCGAAATCAGGATAGCCGATGGACATGGAAATCATAAACCGGTCCACCTGAGGTTCCGGCAAAGGCTGGGAGCCCACCGAGCCCAAGGGGTTTTGGGTGGCAATCACCAAAAAAGGAGCCGGCACCGGACGGGTGACCCCTTCTACCGTCACCCGGCGTTCCTCCATCACTTCCAGCAAAGCAGACTGGGTTTTGGGGGAGGTGCGGTTGATTTCATCTGCCAGCAGCAGGTTGCAGAACACACTGCCCGGGCGGTAAACGAATTTTTCCTCTTCCCGGCGGTAAATGGAAAAGCCGGTTAAGTCGGCGGGGAGCACATCGGGGGTAAACTGAATCCGATGGTATTCCAGTTCCATGGCTTTGGAAAAAGCCAGCGCCAAGGTGGTTTTCCCCACCCCGGGGATGTCCTCCAGCAAAATGTGTCCGTTGGCAAGAAAAGCGGTCATGATTTCCCGGATGACGGCGTCTTTTCCAAAGATCACCGTTCCTACTTGTTCCATCACTTGCTGCGCCGCCTGGCGCAACGCATCCTGGGTTTGCATCATTCGTTCACACCTCCATGGTGAAAAAGCAAAAACAAAGCCGTTTTTGAAAAATAATTTTAGTGAGAAGCACCAATTTCAGTATACAACAGAAAAATAATTTAAGCAAGATATTTTTTCTGTTTTTGAAAAGATTTCTCTTCTATTTTCTCGATCAGAAAAATGAAAAGCAGCTTTTTTCCACAAAGCGAAGGTTTTATCTGCCGAATCTTGCTTCTTTCAGTATATCAAGAATGATTTTTATGGTCAAGTCAAAGTTTTTCTCTTGTTTTTGTGCAAAGCGACAAACCGCAAAAAATTTCCTTTCATTTTGTCTCCTTTTGCGCCAAAAAAGAATTGTATTTTTATCCTGGATTTCTCTTCTCCCGATTTTCCCGCCGGAATCTGAAAAAATGGAAATTAGGGCTTGCAATTTCAAAAACAGTGTGGTATAATAGCTTTCGTTGTCAGGAAGACAGCAGAATAGAAGCGCCCGTAGCGCAGTTGGATAGCGCGACAGACTCCGACTCTGTAGGCCACTGGTTCGAATCCAGCCGGGCGTACCAATTTTTACCACTTCCAATGGAAGTGGTTTTTCTTTGCTTAGAATCCAGTTACAGCAAAAAGGACAGCAGATGTATTTGGCATCCACTGTCCTTTTCTTTTTTCCACCAGTTACTTTTCCCGGCGAAGCATCCGGAACATTTTCCCCACAGAAGGGGGATTGCCTTTATACAGCGCCATCATCCGGTACACCTTTCCGGAAACCCAAAGCAGCGCCAAGGCGCAGAGCACCGTCAACGCCAAGGAACAAGCCCCCATCCACAGCGGGATCTGTCCCAGCAGCAGCCGGCTGGGAGTAACCAAAATAGCAGTAAAGGGGATCCAGTTCATCCAATCCCCTGCCGGATCGGCGCCGGAATCCACCAAGCCCATACCGCCGCCGTAAAGCACACAGAAAAAGCTGACCACCAATGCCAGGGTGAAGAGCAGGTTGGTGGAGGAAAGGTCCTCCGGCTTTCCCGCAGCCGCTCCGCCAATGGCAGCCAAGGAGCAGTACAGCAAAAATCCAGCCGCCAACAACAGCAAAGCCAGAATCCAGCCGGCAGGAGAGAACAAGCCGTCCATCTGTCCCAGATGGTCCAAAAACAGCACCAAGGGATTCTGGGTGGCAGGATTCATAGCCTGAACCCAAATATAGCCTAAGCCAAAGCCACCCACCAGCGCCGCCACCCACAGGCAAAGCTGAAACAGACTGGCACACACCAAAGCAAACACCTTGCCGAACACCAATGTAGTGGGTTTCACTGCCAGCAAAAGGGTGTCCATCAGCTTGGCGTTTTTCTCCATCAGGACATTGTTGGCCACTCCTTGGCCGTAAAACAGCACCATAAAGTAGAGGGCCATCATCAAAACAAAGGGCAGCGCCACGGAAAACACCATCCGCACCAATTCAATCTGTTGCTGCTGGGGAGTCAAGGCTTCCCCGCTCTCCCCCTGCACCTGACGGGTGGTTTCCACCTGGGCGGAGAAGGACTGAAACTGGGCTGCGTCCAATCCCGCTTTTTCCATCAAAATAAAGGAAGCAGACTGAGACAGAAATTGTTCCAATCCGGAAAGTTCCTCCAAATCGTAATCGGCGTTGTCCGGGCGAAGGAGGGTCAAGGACAGGCCGTTTTCTCCCGGCTCCACCAAAAGAACGGCGCTGTGGGAAACTTGTTCTCCTTGACCGCGGGCCTGTTCGGGCGTATCGCAGAGGGTGTACTGGATTTGGGTGTAACCTTCCGCTCCCAGCCCATTCAGCTGGTTCCAATCCATGGGAGCCGTGTCGGTTTCATCCGCCACAAACACCTGGGTAACCGGATTTTCCGTTGGGGTCTGACTGCTGCCGGAAACCAATTCCACCAAGCCCATAATCCCAGCGGGAAGCAGCAGCAACAGCACTGCCACCAAAATGGTGGCGATCCGCCAGCGGGAGGAGCCGCATTTTTGGCTCCAGGTAAAGGCAAAGACTTTGCCGATCTTTTTCCATTGCCCTTTCATCGCCGGATTCCTCCCTTCCCTGCCGCCAAAGACAGGATTTTTCCAAAACTCAGCCGTTCACCCCGATAGAGCAGCAGCGCTTGATATACCTTTGCGCAAAGCAGAGCCAACAGCACAATCACTCCTAACTGGATCAACCAGGAAAGCCCCAGCACCCAGAAGGAAATGGTCCCCATAAAATACTGCACCGGGGCACAGAACACCGAAAGGATGGGGCAGAGACTGGCAAACACTGGCCAAAATCCCACCCCGCCGGAAAGGCTGGAAACAAAAATTCCCACCAGGTATCCCGCCATAATCAGCAGGATGGAAAAAGACATGGCGCCGTCCAATTCCTGGGTGGAAGAGCAGCCGGCTCCCGACAGTCCGGCCAGCAGGGCAAAGGTAAGATACCCCAACGCCAGGCTCACCAGCAGCACCGGCGCCATATCCCAGGTGAAAGAGAGCCCGGAAAGCATATGGAACACACCGTCCAGGGAAAACTCCGGCAGCAGCAGCGCAGTGGCGCCAAAGGAGATGCCGATTCCCATGATCAGCGCCAAAAAAGCGCCGAAAATACAGGCCATCACCGCCAAAATCTTACCCAAAATCAGCGCCATGGGACGGATGGACACCAACAGGGTCTCAATCAGTTTGGAGGACTTTTCCTCTACCACCGCCCGGATGATGTAGCTCACCGAAAAGACGCTGACCATCAACACCAACACGGAATACAGGATTTGAGTCCAATAACTGGTTTCCCAATTTTCTTCCTGTTCCGGTTCAAAATATTCTTGGGCAGACTGGGACTGCACCGTGACGCCGCCTTGCAGCAAGGCCGATTGCTCCGGCGTCAGGCCCGACAGTTGAATCTTCTGGGTCAAAAAGGATTCCAATTGGCTGAGTTCCATCTCTTCCGGGCCATTGGCAGCGGTAGACAGTTCCAGCTGATAGCTGCCGGTTTCGCTTTGGGTCAACCGCACCAACACATGATTTTCCCCCAATTCTCCGGTGAGATCGGAAGCCGGGAGGAAGGCGGTTTGGCTGTAATACGGGTCCTGCGCCGCCAGTTCCGCCCACGGCAGGGAGAGCTGGGTATCATCCTCCAGATATACCTGAGCAAGGCTGCTTTGGGCAGGAAGGGACATTTCTTGGCTGCTGTTACCCATCAGAGACAGTAAGGGCACGCTGACCAAGCAGATCAAAAACAAAAGGGCAAAGGTGAATATGTTGGCCCGGTTTTTCAGAAACTGCCGGGCGGTAAAGGCAAACACCTGCTTGGTGCCGGTGAGATTGGCGTTAATCCAGCTCATGACGCTCCCCTCCCACCGTTTCCACAAAGATTTCATGGAGGGACGGTTCCCGCAGATCGAAGGTAATCACCGGAATCTGCCGGGCGATCAATTCTCCCAGCAGCCGGTTGGCCTGCTCCTCCCCGGTGACCTTTAAGCGGTATTCGTACTCTTTTTCACTGAGCAGGGTAACGCCGCAGGAACGGATCAAGGGAGTAATGTCCTGCTCCACCTTTAAGCTCAGGTTTACCCGGCCGTAACTCTTTTTGATCTGATTCAGGTTCCCTTGCAGCACCGGTTTGGCTCGGTCCAGGATGGTGAGATCGGTACAAAACTCCTCCACCGTGGCCATTTGGTGGCTGGAAAGAATCAAATATTTTCCCTTTTCAATTTCTTCCCGGATCAGGCTTTTAAACAGGTCGGTATTCACCGGATCCAAGCCGGAAAGGGGTTCATCCAGCACAATGAGGTCCGGATCGGAAAGCAGGGCGGTCATCAGCTGAATCTTCTGCTGATTGCCTTTGGAAAGCTGATCCGCCAATTTCGGTTTCTGCTTTTTCTGCCGGGATGCAGAAAAGCTCTTTCCCCCCAATGGACTGACAGGCGGGTTTCCGGCATTGGGGTAAAGGTACTCCTCCACCTGAAGCCGGTGAGCCAGGTAGCGGATCCGCTGTTTGGCAGTGTCTTTGGGCACCCCCCGCAGCCCGGCAAAATACATCAGCTGATCCATCAAGGGGTATTTTGGATAAAGCCCCCGCTCCTCTGCCAGGTATCCCAGATTGCAGGAGGTGGGGTTCAGCTCCTTTCCCTCCCACAGCACCTGTCCTCCATCCCGGGACAGGATTCCCAGCATCATGCGGATGGTGGTGGTTTTCCCGGCACCGTTGGTGCCGAGCAAGGCATACACCCCGGGCTTTGGCATGGAAAAGCTCAGGTGGTCCACCACCGTTTTCTCTCCATACCGTTTGGTTAAGTCAATCACATCCAGGCTCATAAGGTTCTCCTTTGTTGACGCAAAACTTGACCCTTTGGTCTGGCCTTATTATACAAAAGAGCACCCTGAAATGCAATGGATTTTTGGATAAGATTTGGTAAAGATTGCAGCCGGGGCAAAAAAAGGGACACAGCCTTTTGCTGCATCCCTTGTGACATGACGATGAATATTTGGATTACAACAACCCGTTCTGCACTTTGGCGGCGGTCAGGGTGTTGCGCATCAGGGTGGCGATGGTCATGGGGCCTACTCCCCCAGGCACCGGAGTGATATATCCTGCTACCGGCTCCACCGAAGCAAAGTCCACGTCTCCGCAGAGCTTGCCATTTTCCAGCCGGTTCATGCCCACGTCGATGACCACGGCGCCGGGCTTGACCATATCCCCGGTAATCAGGTTAGCTTTGCCCACTGCCGCCACCAGAATGTCCGCCCGGCGGCATTCCTGGGCCAGATCTTTGGTCTTACTGTGGCAGATGGTGACGGTGGCGCTTTCGTGAAGCAGCAGCATCGCCATAGGTTTCCCCACAATATTGCTGCGGCCCACCACCACGGCGTTCTTTCCGGCGATTTCCACCCCGGTGGAGTGAATCAGATCCATACAACCGGCAGGGGTACAGGGAAGGAAGTGATAATCGCCGATCATAATCTTCCCTACGTTTTCCGCATGGAAGGCATCCACATCCTTTTTGGGGTCGATGGTGCGGATGATGGCGTGTTCGTCAATCTGTTTAGGCAGAGGAAGCTGCACCAAAATGCCGTTAACTTCCGGGTCGGCATTGAGCTGCTGCACCAAATCCACCAATTCCTGCTGGGTGGTGCTGGCAGGAAGAGCGTACTCCCGGGACCGGAAGCCCACCAATTCGCAGGCCTTCTTTTTGTTGTTCACATATACCCGGCTGGCAGGGTCATCCCCTACAATGACTACTGCCAAGCAGATGGAAATGCCCCGTTCTTTTAACTTGGCGGCTTCTTCGGCTACCTGGGCTTTGACCTGGGCGCTGATTTGTTTTCCGTCAATGATCTGTGCCATGAGTTTCTTCCTCCTTCTTTTCCTCCATAGATTCCGGTTCAGACGTTTCCTGAGACCCCTGGGAAGAATCTTCGGCATCCTCCGGGGAATGGGAAGCATCCGTTTCTTCTTCTGCGGGCAGGGTCACGCCAAATTCTTCTTGAGCGGCCTGCTGGACCTCTTCCGAAGAAAGCTGCCGGCCGTGACGGACTTCCCGTCTTTTCCGGGCTTTTTCCTTTTCTTCCTGGCGTTCCTCTTCCATATCCGCCAAATTCCGTTCACTTTCAGGGGTATCCGCATAGATCCAAATCTTTTCTGGATCCTGATTGCGGTGAATCTTCACCAGCATATAAACGTACACCGCTGCGGCAGCCACCACCAGCAGAATGCTCAGCAGCTGGCTTACCCGGATGCTGCCCAGCATTAAGCTGTCGCCCCGCAGGCCTTCCACAAAGGCCCGTTCTGCACCGTACCACATACAGTACCACAGCACCACTTCCCCGTCAAACCGGCGCTTTTTGGACAGGAAGTGGAACAGTCCAAAGCCCAGCAGGCACCACACTGATTCGTAAAGGAAGCAGGGATGCACCAAGGAATCCACCCCAGGCACCTCCATGGCGAAGATGTTGGTGCAGGGGATGGAGGGATCGCCGTAGGCTTCTGCGTTAATAAAGTTGCCCCAGCGGCCGATGCCCTGGCCCAGCAGAAATGCAATCATGGCCAGATCCAGGAAGGGGATCATGGGAAGCTTTTTCACCTTAAAGACAATGAGGCCCGCAATCAGCGCGCCGATGATGCCTCCGTAAATGGCGAGGCCGCCGCTGCGAAGGTTGAAGATTTCCAGCAGGTTATCCTGATAGTCCTCCCAGCTGAAAATCACATAGTAAAGCCGTGCGCCGATAATGCCGCCCACCACGCCGAAAAACAGCACCTCAATGATCTGGTCAAAATCATAGCCGAACTGTTTCACCCGGCAGTAGGCGTACACCATGGCCAGGATCATGCCTGCCACAATGATAATGGCGTACCAGGCAATGTCCAGTCCAAAGATCTGGATGGTTGGGTTCATTTCAAAGGTCAGTCCCAAATAGGGAAAGGTTACGGTATTCATCCGAATTGACACTCCTTTCTGATTACGTCCTGTTCCGTTACGCCGGGTCGATGATGCTTAAAGCACAGCGATCCGGGCGGAAGATTTCCGGCAACCGGGCGTTGACTTCTTCCAAGGTGAGCTGTTCCAGCAGTTGGATGGAATCAAACAGCCCCACGTCGGAAAATGCGGCGTTAATCATGGCGGAAGCAGTATTTTCCACACTGTTAAAGCCCTGAATCTGCCGCCCGTAAATCAGCCGTTTGCCCCGGCGGAACGCTTCCTCCGAAATGCCCTGAGGATAACGGTCCAGTTCCGCCAAAAGCTGTTTTTGCACCTCTTGAGGCTGACGGGATTCCCCGGCAAACAGCAGGGCGTAATAACCCCGGCCGGCAAAGATTTCGCTTTCAAAGTTTTGGTTAATCAACCCCTGCTGGTACAGCCGCCGGTAGAAGGGGCTGGTTTCCCCATAGATGGCTTCCAACAGGATCTCATCCACCAATTCCTGGCGCAATTCCGCCTCTCCCTCTAAGGGACGGCCTTTAAAGCCAATCTGGAACAGGGGGATGGCCACACTGAGGGTTTGGCGCACCAGAGGAGCGGCAATTTCCTCCGGTTCCTCCACCGTTTTCCGCTCCACCGTCACCGGCGCCACCGGCTTGATATGCTGCTGGAGCACCTGCTCCACCTGGGGGACGGTGAGATTACCTGCCACCGAAAGAACCATGTTGTTCAGATTGTAAAAATTATAGTAGCACTGATACAGCAGGTCGGAGGTGATGTGGGAAATGGACTCCACCGTGCCGGCAATGTCGATCCGCACCGGATGTTTTTGATACAGAGCTCCCAGCAGGTTGAAATACACCCGCCAGCCGGGATCGTCGTCGTACATTTTAATCTCCTGACCGATAATGCCCTGTTCCTTTTCCACAGTCTGTGGGGTGAAATAAGGCTCCTGAACGAAATCCAGCAGATAGCCTAGGTTCTCTTCCAGCTTATCGGTGGCGGAAAAGAGATAGCAGGTGCGGTCAAAGCTGGTATAGGCGTTGGCGGAAGCACCGGTACGGGAAAAGAGGGAAAAGGCGTCGCCGTATTCCTTTTCAAACATCTTGTGCTCCAAAAAGTGAGCCACGCCGTGGGGGACGGTGGTGTATTCCGTTTCGGTGTCCCGTTTAAAGGTTTGATCTACCGAACCCAAATTGGTGCCGAACAGGGCATAGTTGGAAGCATAGCCTTCCATGGGAAACAGCAGCACCGTCAAGCCGCTGGGATGTTTGCCCTGATAATAGCAAAGCCCGGTTTTTTCTTCCCGAATCTGATTCCAATCCATCTTAGCCTTCCTCCTTTTCCAGTCCGGTGAGGGTGTAGCAGAGCTGGAGCTGAATCCTCTTGGCTGCCTGAATGATCTGGTCCAGAGTGACCTGGCCCAGCAGCTGGGCTTCTTCCAAAGGAGAACGAACCTCCGGGTAAAGGATTCGCTGCATATAATAGCTTTCCTGGGCAGCCAGGGAATCTCCCACAGTGCGGTAGGAATTCAGCACCGCTTTTTGGGCCTGCTCCAATTCCTGCCGGGTCACTTCTCCCTGCTGCATCAGGGAAAGCTGGTGCATCATTTCGTCGTAAGCGGCGGAAATCTTTTCATGCTCCACCCCGCTGGACACCAGCAATACTCCACTGGGCAACGCCAACTGGCAGGAGCAGTAATAGCAGAGGCTGAGTTTTTCCCGCACGTTTAAAAACAACTTGGAGCTAGGGGTTCCCCCTAAGATCACCGAAGCCATCTGTGCGGCAAAGGGATCTTCTTCCTCCTGCAAACCGGAAGAAAGGCAGAGCACCAGTTTGGATTGGGTGACGTCCATCCGCTCCACTACCCGGCGGCTTTCCCCGGCACGGTACCGGTACAGAGGAGAAACGGGTTTCGGGTCACGATCCCAATGGGTAAACGCCTTTTGGAACACCTCCAGCGCCACGGAAGGATCCCCGCATCCCACAAAGAACAGATGAATCTGCCCTTCCTTCAACACCTGGCGGTAGGCTTCCGTCACCGACTCCGGGGTGAGGGCTTCCACCTGCTCCAGAGTGCCCAAAGGATCCAATCCGCCCCCCTGGGGGCCAAACAGCAATTCCGTGGCCCGCAGAATGGAGTAGCGGCGTTTGTCGTTGATTTTCGCTTCAATCAAATCGGAAAGGGTCTGCTTTTCGGTTTCCAGATCTTCTTGGGAAAACAATCCCTCTTCCCAATAGGGCTGCTGCACCAACTGGCAGAGCAGCTGGGCGCACTGGGATAACTGTCCTTCCTCTTGGAAGGTAAAGCGGTCGTCCAGTCCGGTGACTGCAACGCTGAGCACCTGATTTGGGCCCAGTTTATCCACCTTTGCTCCCAATCCGGCGCCGTACAAATCCGCCAGGCGGCAGGAAAGGCTGGTCATATCCGGGTATTCCCAGCAGCGCTTCACCCACAAATAAGGGAGAATGGCCCGGCTGGAACGCTTGGCATCCTCCATGGGCAGCACAAAATGCAGGCTCAGCCGGTTGCTTTTAAACCGGGGATCGGTGATCCAATGGAACACTACACCAGCGCCTAGGTCCACGCTCATTAGCTTTTCCATGATGATTACTTCCTCCTTCATCGAAATCATGGTAACAGGTACAGTATAGCACAGCAGACGGAAAA
>DVGY01000017.1 GCA_018712465.1 Candidatus Egerieicola pullicola
AGGTGGAACAGAACTGTCCTATTAAGGTGGCAAAATTGGTAGACGGCAAACTCAGTGTGGACACCAACCAGTGCAACAACTGCGGTCGGTGCAAAAATCGGTGTCCCTTTGGTGTCACCGAAACCTACACCACCGGCTACAAGGTATACATCGCCGGCCGCTGGGGCAAAAAGGTGGCCTTTGGCAAACCGTTAAGCAAAATCTTCCTTACCGAAGAGGAAGTGATCGACCTGGTGGAGCGCACCATCCTGTTCTTCCGGGATGAAGGCATCACCGGTGAACGGCTTTCTGACACGGTGGCTCGGCTGGGATTTGACTATGTGGAACAGAAGCTGTTAAGCGGCAATGTAGACAAAGCCGGCATTTTAAACAAAACGGTGGTGGGTGGCGCAAGCTGCTGATTACCGGAAAATCCAGTAGGGCGGGGCGGGGCGTCCCGCTTTACTGTCGTTTGGAGATCATTTTTAAAAAGGTACTATTTCATGAATTGTCTTACTATAAATTTCAAGTTGGCGCCGGTTTCTTATCGCAAAGCCTTTGCCTTCCCGGAAGGGAAACGGATTTCTCTGTTGGAATCCTTTCGCAGTCTGGGAGGATGTGTGCTGCTAAACACCTGCAACCGCACGGAACTTTATTTTCTCTGTGACCGGATTCAGGCCCAGCAGAAGTTGGCTCAAGCGGCCGGTCAAAATCCTGACGAATTTGCCTTTTTCACCGGCCAGAACGCCACTCAGCATCTGTTCCGCTTGGCAGCCGGACTGGAAAGTATGCTGATTGGAGAGGATGAGATTCTGGGACAGTTGAAGCACAGCTATGAGCAGGCCCGGCAGATGGGCTTGACCCAGGGGTTGGACACGGTATTCCAGGCCGCCATTGCCTGCGGGAAACGAGTGCGCAGTGAAACTCAGATTTCTTCTTTGGCCTGCTCAGTGGCTACATTGGCGGCGAACCAGGTGTTTCGTTTCGGTAATCCGGAAAAGACGGTGCTGCTGATTGGTGCTTCCGGCCACATCGGTACGGCGGTGTACAAGAATCTGATCTGCCGCAAGGAATTGACTCTTTTGGTTACCTCTCGCAGTCACGGCAGGGAGGAACAGCGTACTCTGCCTTATGAAAATCGGTATCAGTGTCTGGACCAAGCGGATGTGATCCTCTGCTGTACCGCTTCCCCTCATACGATTTTGACCTTAGAAGGGGTGCGTACCCATCTTCATACTCCCAAAGAACGGCTGTTTTTGGACCTGTCGGTGCCACCAGACATCGACCCGGAGGTGGATGGTTTGCCGCACTGCCGGCGCGTGGGAATTGACGATCTTCGCACGGCGGCAGAGGAAAACAACCGGCAAAAGCAGCATGAAATTGAGGATGCCCAACAGCTTACCCAGCTTTGTCTGCTGGAATATCAAGCTGACGAAACTGCTCGACAGTACGCTTCTCGGCTGGAGCAGCTGGAACCTGCACAGCGGCAGTCCTTTTATACCCTGCGCAAAGAGGACCCGGCAGCATTTTTGCAGGCGATTTCCAAGCAGTTTCAGGAGGAGGAAATATGAACTGTTTTCCCTTTATGATCCCGGTGGAAGGAAAACGCTGCCTCTTGGTGGGGGGCGGAAAGGTGGCCGCTCGGAAAGCAGAAAAACTGTTGCCCTTTGGAGTTGTGCTGGTACTTTGCGCTCGGGAAGTTTGCCCAGAACTGATTGAGTTGGGGGTGCAGGTCCAAGCCAAAGAGTACCGTCAAGAGTTGCTGGAAGGAATCAGTTTTGCCATTGCTGCCACCGATGATTCCGCCCTCAACGCTCAGGTGGCCGCAGACTGCCGTCAACGGGGAATTCCGGTGAATAGCGTGGACGATAAGGAAAACTGCGATTTTTACTTTCCCGCCCTGATTCATCGAGGTCCCATCACCATTGGTATTACCACTGGAGGCGCGTCTCCCGCCTTGGCGGGGGCCCTGCGAGAGTATCTGGAAGGTTTGTTGCCGGAGCATCTGGAAGAACTGGCTCAAAAAGCTGAACAGTTGCGTGGGACCATGCCCTCTCGGGAATACGCCAAACAGGTGAAGCAGTGGCTCAACCAGTCCTTAGAGGAAAAGAGGAGAAGCGATGAAACAGATTAAAATTGGAACACGCGGCTCGAAATTAGCCTTGGTGCAGGCCAATCTGGCGGCAGAAGCCTTTCAAAAGCTGGGTTACGAAACGGAATTCGTAGTGGTGCACACCAGGGGGGATGCCAATTTAAAGGCATCTCTCTCTGAAATCGGTCGAGGAGCGTTTACTGACGTGTTTGCACAAATGCTGGCAGAAGGGGAGTTGGATGTAGCTGTCCATTCAGCCAAGGATCTGCCCACCACTGCAGACCGAGACGGCTTTGCCTGTTTGCCTCGGGCGGATGCCAGGGATGTGCTGGTGTCCCTGCCAGGGAAGGAGCTGCGCCGCATTGGCACCGGTTCCCCCCGCCGGGAAGCAGCCATCCGACGATTGTATCCCCAGGCAGAAGTATTGCCTATCCGAGGCAATGTGGATACTCGGATCCGAAAGATGAAGGAAGGGCAGTACGATGCTTTGGTACTGGCGATGGCTGGATTGAACCGGCTGAATTTCCAGGATGATGAGGTCCTCCTTTCTCCTCTTTCGGTAACCGACTGTGTCCCGGCAGCCTGTCAGGGGATTATCGCCATTGAAGGAAAGCTGGGGCAGGCCATCAATCATCCCGCCACCGCTCAGGCCGCCCAGATTGAGCGAAGTTGTCAGCGTCTGTTGGAAGGAGGCTGTACTGGCGGAGTGGGATGCTATTTTGACGGAAATATCCTGTTTGCTCAAAAAGAAGGCCGGGTAGCCCAGGTGAAGTACCAGGGGGAAGAAAGTATCCTGGAACTGGCGAAAAAAATCAAGGAGGTGGCCGGATGAACCAGGTGGTACTGGTGGGGGCAGGCTGCGGCAAGTCTACCATCACATTGGAAGCCTTCCGGCTGCTTTCCCGGTGCAACTGCGTGGTGTACGACAGCCTGCTGGACCGGGAACTTTTGGAACTGTGCCCCTTGGATTGCAAAAAGATTTTTGTAGGAAAACGGGCTGGACATCACAGCGCCAAACAGGATCAGATCAATGAAATTCTAATTGAATGTGGCAAGGTATATCCCTTGACGGTACGGTTGAAAGGGGGAGACCCCTTTGTATTTGGCCGGGGAGGGGAAGAACTGTTGGCATTGGCAGAGCAGGGCATTTCCGGCTATGCTATACCTGGCATCAGCAGTTGCATTGCGGCAGCGGAAATGGCCGGCATCCCGGTGACTCATCGAGGATTGGCGCAAGGATTTCAGGTGCACACCGCCCACGCTGCCGACAAGGAAATCGACTTTACAGAATTTGCTCACACTAAAGACACCTTGGTGTTCCTGATGGCCAAGCAGGCTGCCGGAAAAATCCAGCGGGATCTGGTAGCAGGCGGCATGGATCCTGCCATGCCGGTAGCTGTCCTGTCTCAGGCAGGAACGAAAGATTTTGCTGTAAAGCGAGGTACCTTGTCAGAATTGGAGGCCTTGGCAGACCTTCTTTCCCCTCCCGTAACGGTACTGGTGGGGAAGGTCTGTGCTTTTGCCCTGGGAGACGGCTCCCAGCACAAAACCTCTTTTCCTGCCGCCACGGTGGCTGTCACCGGTACCCCATCCCATGTTCGCCGGGTCAGTGACGCGCTGCTTCAAAAAGGAATTTTGCCTTTGGATTGCAGTTACTCCCGGATCCAGCCGCTGAGCTTCGATCGGTTCTTTGCCCGGCAGGATGGTTTCTCTTGGTTGGTGTTTACTTCCGGAAACGGGGTAGATTTCTTTTTCCGGCGAGTCAAGGAACTCCGAGTGGACTTGAGAAAGTTCGGCCAACAAAAATTTGCAGTTATCGGCCCGCATACGGCTGAACGGCTGGCTCAATATGGCTTTACTGCCGATTTGATTCCAGAGGAATATACTGCCAAGTCCCTTTGCTGCAGCCTGCTGAGCCTGCATCTTCCCAAAGACAAAATTGCCCTGCTGCGGGCTAAGGTGGGCAGTCCGGTGCTGCTGCAAGCGGGCACTCAGTTTGACATTTATGAGACAGTAATCGAGCAAGACCGGCTGCACGCTGTGGCCGAAAAACTCAGCCAGTCTCCTCAGCGTATTCAGGCGGTGACTTTTGGCTCTGCCGGTGGGGCTAAGGCACTACTGGAGGCCTGCCGGCTGCCGGAAGGGATGCTGCCGGTGTGTATTGGTGCAGAAACAGCGCAGGTTTTGCAACAACAAGGCTATTCCCCCAAAATCGCCCCTCGGGCAACGGCGGAGGAATTGGCAAAAACAACAGCTTTGGCATTGGAGGAAGAACCATGGAACGATTGAGAAGACTTCGGAAAACCCCGTTGATGCGGGATGCAGTGGCTGAAACTCAGATTAAGGTCAAGGGACTGATTTATCCTATTTTTGTTCAGTGGGGTTCCGGCCTCCGGGAGGAGGTGCCCTCCATGCCCGGGGTGTACCGCTACAGTATAGACCGTCTGCCGGAAATTGTGGATTCTGTTTTGAAGGCCGGAATTGGCGGAGTGATGGTGTTCGGCATTCCCCAGCATAAGGACGAGACCGGCAGTGACTGCCAGTGTGCCGAAGGCATTGCTCCCACCGCTATTCGTTGGATCAAGGATTATTGCCGCCAAAAGGGCAAAGAATTATTGGTGATCGCTGACATCTGCCTGTGTGAATACACCAGCCACGGACACTGCGGGTTGTTGGAGCAGGGGGATGTGGCAAATGATGCCTCCCTTCCTCTCCACGCCAAAGCGGCATTAACCGCTGTCCAGGCTGGGGCGGATATGGTGGCGCCTTCTTCCATGATGGACGGAGTGGTAGCCGCCATCCGCAAAACTCTGGATGAAGCGGGATACACCCAAACCCCCATTATGGGTTACAGCGCCAAATTCGCCTCTGCCTTTTACGGCCCCTTCCGGGATGCGGCAGATTCCGCTCCCCAGCAAGGAGACCGCAAATCTTATCAGATGGATCCCAGAAACGGCCGGGAAGCCCTTCGAGAACTGTTGGCCGACCAGGAAGAAGGAGCGGACATCCTGATGGTGAAGCCTGCTTTAGCGTATTTGGATATTGTGGCCAAGGCAAGGGAACTTACCCTGCGCCCTTTGGCCGTGTATAACGTCAGCGGGGAATACTCCATGGTAAAGGCCGCAGCCAATGCCGGGATGATCGACGAACCCCGGATCGTCACCGAAATCCTCACCGCCTTTTTCCGGGCCGGGGCGGACCTGGTGATTACCTATCACGCTTTGGATTACGTTGCTTGGCAGGAGGGAAACCAATGAGCCGTTCCGATGAATTGTTTGCTCAGGCAAAAAAGGTGATTCCTGGAGGGGTGAACTCTCCGGTACGGGCGTTCCGAGCCGTAGGACGCAACCCGCTGTTCATCCAAAAGGGACATCAAGATCTCATCCAAGACGTGGATGGCAAGGAGTATCTGGATTACGTGATGAGCTGGGGGCCGCTGGTGCTGGGCCATGCCCGGCAGGAAGTGTTGGAAGTGGTGACTCGGGCGGTCCAAAACGGCTTGACCTTCGGCGCTCCCACTCAACGGGAAACAGAACTGGCAGAGGAAATCTGCGGGGCTGGGGAATATTTGGAGCAGGTGCGGCTGGTGAATTCCGGCA
>DVGY01000018.1 GCA_018712465.1 Candidatus Egerieicola pullicola
TGCTTCAGGAAAAAGGCTGGACCTTGCAAAAAATTCTTTTGACCCATGGCCACTTCGATCACGCCATGGCGGTCAATGATTTGGTGGCGGCCACCGGGGCTCCGGTGTATATCCACAAAGAGGATCAGGAATTGATTACCGATCCCAATAAATTTTATGTCTTCCATCAGCCTTTCGGGGAGTTTCACCCCATCTCTGCCCTTTCGTTGGAGGACGGCCAGGATATTGTCCAGGACGAGCTGACCTTTCACTGCATCCACACCCCAGGCCACACCAAGGGGAGCTGCGTCTACCTCTGCGGGGACGTGATGTTTAGCGGGGACACTCTCTTTGCAGGAAGCTGCGGCCGCACCGATTTTTACGGCGGCAGCCATACCCAGATTCTTCAGTCTCTCCACAAGCTGGCAGATCTGGCAGGGAATTACCGGGTGCTTCCCGGCCACGAGGAAGAAACCACCTTGGACTACGAACGAAAAACCAATCCTTATTTAGGAAAGATGAGCTATGACGACTTCTTCTGAATCCACACATGAATCCACACAAAATCCCGCCTTCCATCACTTTGAAATCACCTTGGTGCTGGCGGGCCACGACTACAAATATGAAACCGAAGCCACGGCAAAGATTTTCCTTCCATTTGTCCGGTTTTCCTTTCTCTATGAGGACCGGCTGCCGGAAGGGGAGTACGTCTACACCAAGCTGGAGCCTGCCGGGCAACAGAACCGTTTGACGGTGTCCCTGAACATTCGAGAGAAAACCTTGACTCGGGACCGGCTGGTAGATGCCGGCTTGGATGACAAGGAAACGGAACATCTGCTGGCAGAACTGTTATATGACACCTTTGTGGAATTCACCGGCGTGACTCCCCAATGGGGGATGTCCACCGGCATCCGTCCGGTGAAGACGATGGAAAAACGGTTGGCTGCCGGAGATACCATGGAACAGGCCCAGGAATATTTCCGCACCCGCTTCCATGCAGGGGAAAAGAAGATTGCTCTCTGCACCACCATCGTTCAGCAGCAGCAGCCGATTTTAGCCAAAAACCGGCCGGAAAGTGTCAGTGTCTACATCGCCATTCCCTTCTGTCCCAGCCGCTGCCGGTACTGCTCCTTTGTCAGCCATTCCACTGCCGGGGCTAAATCCAAGGCGTTGCTGGCGGAGTATTTGGAAAAGCTGCTGGTGGAGATCCGGCTGCTGCGGGATAAAATTCAGCAAAACCACCTTCATCTCCACACCGTCTATATCGGCGGGGGCACCCCCACCACTTTGTCTGCTGCCCAGATGGACCGGCTGCTGACCTGCGTGGAAGAGTGCTTCCCAGTGAGGGAGCTGGAAGAATTTACAGTGGAAGCTGGCCGTCCGGACACCATCACCCCGGAAAAATTGGCGGTGATGCGTTCTCATGGAGTAAATCGGGTGTCGGTGAACCCCCAAAGCTTTAACGACGAGGTGCTGGCCCTTTCCCAGCGTCCCCACACCGCCGCCCAAGCCATCCAGGCATTTCAAATGGCCAAGGAGGCAGGTTTCGAGGTGGTGAATATGGACTTCATCGCCGGACTGCCGGGAGATACCCTGGAATCCTTTTGCCATTCTTTGGATACCGCCATTGCCTTGGATCCTGGCAACATTACCGTCCATACCCTGACTATCAAGCGCAGCGCCGATCTGTTCGTTCAACAGCAGTTCGATCTCTCCGGCGGACAGATGCAGGTGGGGGAGATGGTGGAGTACGCCTACGATGCTTTAACCAAAGCTGGGTATCTGCCCTATTACCTCTACCGTCAGAAAAACACTTTGGACAATCTAGAAAATGTGGGCTATGCCAAATCCGGCATGATCTGTGCCTATAACATTTACATGATGGACGAGGTGCACTCGGTACTGGCTGCCGGCGGAGGCGCCGTGACCAAGCTGATCCGTCCCGGAGAAAAGAAGGTCCACCGGATCTTCAACCACAAGTATCCCTTTGAATATGTCACCCGGTTTGACGAACTGCTCCAACGAAAAGAGGAAATCGACCGGTTTTACCAAAACCAGGAATAAATTTAGACAAATGTTCATAAACTATTCTTGCATCTTAGACAAAATCTAGGTATAATGAAGCTAGAAACATTTTCCGGAAAGGAGTCTTACCTATGGGACTGGATGAAATTAAGGATGTCGCCAAGGATTTTGCCGATAAAGCAGTGACCAAAACAGGAGAAGTGGTAGAGGTGTCCAAGCTGCGGCTGGAGCTTTCCAAGCAGCAGGGCCGTCTGCGCGCTTTGTATCAAAAACTGGGCAGTAGCGTTTACAGCATGAAGGAAAAGGAATATGAGGATCCGGATCTGATCGATCATCTCTGTCAGGAAATTAAAGCTAACCTGAAAATTCAAAGAGATCTGAAGGTAAAAATTGCCGGATTGAAAAAGATGAAGGTCTGTCCCGTCTGCGGCAGCCGCAACCCCATGGAAAGCGTCTACTGCAACCAGTGTGGTTCTCGGATGAAAGAGGACTTTGCTCAGCCGGAAGAAGAACCTGCGCAGGATGAATCTGCTGCTGAGTAATCCAAGAAAATAGGATTTGAACCGAAGCACTCCCAAAGTGGATGGCCATAACCCGGGCCATTGTCAACGATATGAAAACGCCCAGAGCCTGGTTCGCACCGGACTTTGGGCGTTTTGTGTTTGGGTCAGCGCCGGTAATCGGCGTTCCAGTCCAGGATAATTCCAGTCTGGCTGTCCACTTCAAATTCGTAATAAATGTTGTTGTAGGAAAGGTTGCCTTCGTAGCGGAGGCGGCCGTCGTCGCTTTCCTGCCACACCCGGATATCCGAAAGGGGAGCGTCGGGCACTTTTTGCTGTACCAGAGTTTTTACCTGATCTTCCGAAACAGGGTTGTTGGGCTGTCGGTAAGCCCACTCTTCCTGAATTTCACAGTCGCTGCCAATAATGCTGCCGTCGGCAATGGCCACTTCGTAGTCAAAATCCCCGTAGTCGGTTTCAAACTCGATGTCAAAAATAGGGATACCGTTGTCCCCGTCCCGCTCAATTTTGATGTTGTAAACATCCGATTGGGAAATTCCGGCATTTTCCAGGGCAATGGAAAAGGCGTCCTCTCTGCCGATTTCTCCGTCGGAAGAAGGGGTGCTGCTTTGGCTAGAGGTGTTGGTGGAGGAAGAGGGGGTGGCGCTGTCTTTGGAGGTGGTGTCCTCCGTTTGGGAAGAGGGGGAGCTGGTAGTGGGATTCTGAGATGGCAGTTGAATCACGCAGCCACTGAGACAGCATACGCACGCCGCTGCCAATAGTCCAATGAAAATCTTTTTCAGCATAATGTCACCTGCTTTCTGGTCAGTGTTTTTCTCATGATACCATAATTTTAGGCCGGTTTCCATCCTTTTTCAAAGGCGTGATCGGCTTGTTTGGATGCTTGGAGTATATTAAAAGGTGATGCGGTAAGGAGCTTCTGTGAAGGAGGAAAAGGTGGCGATTCCTTGCTCCAACGCAAAGATCTGGGTGTTTCCATCTCCGGCCTGGTACATTTCCTGCAAAGAAGGATAAGCATCCAACAGATGCTTCTGGGCTTCCAAACGGGGATCCTCCACGGCGGCGGCGGAGATTCGCAGCCAACGCTGGCCATCGAAAGCGCAGATTTCAATTTTGGGGTTTTCCATCATTTGCTTGGACACTTCTTTTTTCTTGCCGGTTTGGATGGTGAGTTTTCCGTCAAACAAATCAATGGTCCCAAAGGGGCGGACGCGGGGTTGATCTCCTTCCATAGTAGCAAGGTAATAGGTGCCGCATTTTTTGAGAAAATCGTAAACTTCCTGCATGAGAATGCCTCCTATTGGTTTTTATTTTCTATTATACCACTTTTTCCCCTTTTTGTCACTAAATTTCAGTACTCTTGGGATCGGAGACGGAAACGATCCCGCAAAAAGTCCTCCTGCTTTTTCTCCCTAGGAAAGAAAAAACCTCCACCTCAGCGCCGGATTGACGCAGGATGGAGGTCTTTTCATGGGGATTTCCTTATTGAGTGTATTGGTAGTATCCTTCAGATTTGGTTTTGATAAGCGGCAGTTGGGAATCGTCCCCTTCCACTGCCACGTTGCCTAAAATCACCTGCCGGCTCTTCACCGCCAGGGCAGCTTGGGCCCCAGATTGATAAGAGGGTTGAGCTAGGGTAAGGTCGGTAATTTGGGCGTATTGCAGATCCCCAAATAGAGGAAGCTCCAGCCCAGTGATCTGGTGACCGTTCCCATCCAGAATGCCCATGAACCGGTGGGGAAGGTAACTGCCTTGGGTTGCGGCGATGCCGGTAAAGTCCAGATCCTCTTCTAACCGGTAGTAGCCGTAGGGATTTTCCGCCGCCAGAGTCATCAGTTGCTGTGCAGAGGTGACGGAAATTATCTGGGGGCTTTCATAGATGCCGCCTTGGCTGAAATCTCCGGTGACCCGCTTCACCAAGCCGTAAAGCATCCGCTTGACCTGAATGGTTTCGCTGCGGGTGCCGTTTTGAGCGTCCTGTTCCATGGCTTCCCGGAACTGTTGGATCACTGTTTCGGCGTCAAAATAGGGAACTTGATCTAAATTCTCTTCCACCCTTTGGAACCGGCCCAACTTGTAGTCCTTCCAGGTGATATCGTCTTTGCCTGTAATCTGGCGCAGGGCGTCCAGGTCGGTTTTGCTGCGGGCAGACATATAGATTTGGTAGCCATCTTGGTAGCCGCCTACACCAAGCATCTCCATGCCAAGCCGCTTGAAGGCGTGGGTGTCCGGAGAGCCGTTGTCGTTGTGGGACTGATACCAGTTCATGTTGTAGAAGGACTCAAAGCCGTAGCTGCCGTCGGTGGCGGTGTTGACCTGTTCTGTGGAGCCCTTTTTCAGGTTTCGGATGGAGATCTGATGTTCCCAAAGGTCTTCCAGATCCCGGAGATCCATCTGCTGGATTTCCTCCACCGTCACATCCCGGTACTGGGTGGTAAAGGAGTCCGTGCCTCCAGGAGTGTGGGTGGCCTGTACTGCTACCGCAGCTTGCTGTTGAGGTGTCAGCTGCAAAAAGGCTTTTGCTGCCAGGTAGTCCAGTACATATCCTGTTTCAAACATCTGGTTGTAATAACTGTGAATTTTTTCCGGAGAGTCGATCCGCTGGTAGCTGAAATTGTTGGTCATCTCCACCCCCAAATCGTTGATTTTGGAGATGTTAAATACCATACAGCCGTCCCGCATTTCCTGGGCAATGTTCCCGTCGGCATGGGCTTCGCCACCGGTGCCTTTCCGCCTTCCGGCGCCGCCGTAGAAATACCTTCCGTCCTGATTGTGAGCTGTTTCATGGCTGAAGGTAAAGAAGGCATAATCGCTGGTGCCCAAAGCTGCGTCTACCATCCAATAGACCACATTGCCGTTGGCGGAGGCGGCGCTGCCATTTTTGGCGCTGATGGTGTTGTTGGCTTCATAGACCCATTTCATCACCGGATCTCTGGTTTTGTCCTTGTCCTGGTCTCCTGCGTCAGCAGCGTCGCTTTGAGGGAAGTTCAACCGGGTGTCGTACTGGATGTTCACGAAGCTGTTGAGCACTTCAACAGAATTTTCCATCCAGGTGGAGGATACACCGTAAAAAACTCCCATTTTCTGAGCGTATACTCGAATGATCTCTTCCATCCGCTGCCGTTCCAGTCCGTCTTTTACCAGATAGGTGGGGTAGCGGTTCATGCTGCCGACCATTAACTGAGAGGGCATGGAAATCAGGTACATATCCTCCTGGGGAGCGGTGAGGATGGGAAGCAGAATGCTTTTTTTGCTTTCATCCAGTCCGGACAGAATGTCCCAGATTCGATAACGGATCTCAGAAGCTCCGCCTTGGGGTGCCTGCTCCCATAGAATGCCTTCAAAGTTTTCAGCGAACCAGTCACTGGGTGTGTCGTATCCCGCCAGGCGGTAGGATAGACCGCCCAGGAAATCAGCCAGTTCCTCTCCGGTGTAACGTTTCAGAACTTGATTGTAAAAGGACACCGTTTGATGGGTTTCTCGCTGCTTGGATTCAGCCCCCAGCAGTTGTTCCGTCAACTCTAAGGCGGTGAGATCTGGGTGAATCCATGTCCCGTGGAAATAGAGCAGATCACTCAGATTTACTCCCCGGTAGTCGATGCGGTACCATTTGTCGTAATAGTTGTAGCTGTATAGGAGTTTCTTCCAGGATTCGTCTTGAACAATCCGTTGCTGTACCAACTGCTGCACCCCAGGACTCTGGCAGTAAGTGGGGTATTCCTGCTGGGACAGCAGGTGTTCTACCAACGCTCTGAGCCTGGGCTGGACTTCTTGCTGGTAGTAGTCCCTGTACAACCGGCTTTCCTCTTCATCGGTTAGGGAGGCCAGATCCGCGGTGTAATCCCAGTCTAAAATCGGCTCCGTTACCTGATCCAGCAGGGTATCCGATAGATTTCCTACATAAAATCGAGGCTGATAACTCAGATCTAATCCCTGGATTTGGTAAACGGCTACTACCTCTCCCATGGTCTTTTTCAGAGAAACAGGATATTCCTGTTCCTTTTCCCGGTCAAACACCACCCGGATGGTTTGGATGTTCTCCAAATTGTTTTGGTGGATGCCGTTGACCAGATTTCCGTTTTGATCCAGAGGCAGTACAAACTTCACTGCCTGCACCGCCAGGGGATGATCTTCCGGCAGCCGGTTGGCATATTCCACCCAGGTACGGACATCGGAAAAGGGAAGAAGTTTGGAGAGATTAGCATACGCCTGTTCCCGCTGGGGCAGGTAT
>DVGY01000019.1 GCA_018712465.1 Candidatus Egerieicola pullicola
TTACAATGCGATCCTCAAGAGAATGGAAAGAAATGACGCACAGTCGTCCGCCCGGCCTGAGCACATCGCAGAACTCTTCCATAGCCCGCCTCAGCTGTCCCAGCTCGTCATTCACTTCTATTCTTATGGCCTGGAAAGTCCTCTTGGCCGGATGCGGCCCTTCTCTGCGGGCTTTCGCCGGAACAGCGGCTTTGATTATTTCCACCAGTTGGCCGGTTGAAGTAATCGGCTCGTTCTTTCTGGCCTTTACAATAAAGGCCGCGATACGAGAAGCCCATTTTTCTTCTCCATACGACGAAATGATCCGCGTCAGCTCTTTCTGATCATACCCGTTTACCACGTCGTAAGCCGTAAACCGATCTTCCTGATTCATCCGCATATCCAGAGGAGCGTCGGTGCGGTAGGAAAATCCCCGCTGCCCTTCGTCCAACTGATGAGAGGACACGCCCAGATCCAACAGCACCCCGTCTACCTGGGTCACACCCTGCGCCGCCAGCACGGCAACCATATCCGCAAAATTAGTCTGCAGTACCGTTGCTTGGGCGTAAGGGGCAAGCCGCTGTCCCGCTTCCTGAATGGCGTCCGGATCTTGATCTAAGGAATACAGTCTGCCTGTGGTAAGGCGCCGGGCAATGGCTTCACTGTGTCCGCCGCCTCCTGCAGTACCGTCCACATAGATGCCGTCGGGGCGAATGTTCAGTCCTTCCAGACATTCTTCCAACAGCACCGGACGGTGGTATCCTGAAGTGTGAATTTTCTCTTCTTCCATCACAGATCTAACTCCTCCAACAAAGCCGAGATTTCTTCCGGACTGTCCCCTTCTTGATAAAGGGTCTGCCAGGAGGCCAGATCCCAGATCTCACAGTGATCGGACACCCCTACCACCCGGACTTCTTTATCCAGCTGGGCATATTCCCGCAGTTCCTGGGGAATCACGATCCGCCCCTGCTTGTCCGGCTCGACTTCGGTAGCGTTGGCAAAAAACACCCGTCCCAATTCTCTGGCTTTTTTCATGGGAAGAGTACTGATCTTTTCGCTTTTTTTCTTCCATTCTTCCAGGGAGTACACATCAATACAACGTTCTCCCAAGGCTTTGGTGATGATAAATGTGCTGCCCAAATCTCCCCGGAGTTTGGCAGGAAAATTTAACCGCCCTTTTACGTCTACGACACAGCGAAATCCGCCGATGAGCATCCATTTTCCCGCCTTTCTGCATTGTGTCCGAAGCATGGGCTTGGGCTGATTCACCATTTTACACCACCACAACCCACTTTCTAGTTCATTATACCCACCGTAGCCTTTAAATGCAAGGGGTTTGTCCGAATTTTCATCTCTTTTCCATAAAGTAGAAAAACTTCACAGTTTGGCTTTTTGTCCGCTTCAAATTTTTCACTTGTTTTGCTGTACTTTGCACCGAAAATTTGCTATAATAATGGCTAAGAATGAAGATTTCGTCCTATCCCTTTTCTGCGGGCAGCGTTTTATCCCGCAAAAGGTGGATCAGTTTTTACATTAAAGGAGTTTTCATGAAACAATGCAGTATCTGCGGCTATCTATTTGAGCCCGAGAATTCCCAATCTCCGCGCTGCCCTCGCTGCGGCGCAAATCCAGACGAGAGTTCCCTTTCGGAAAACTCCCAGCAGCCTTCCTTTCCATCGCCGCAAGAGCCGGAAAAAGCGGCTTCTACAGAAGAAGAAACAGCGGTCCAGTCGGATCCAGCCATGATCCAAGAAGCCGAAAAGCCCAAAGATCTGTCCGAAGAAATTACGCCGTCTCTTTCCCCTCAGCCGGAAGAATCTTCCACCCAAGAATCCCTTCCAACAGATTCCTGTTCTCCAGACCAAGCGCCAAAACTGCAAAACGATCCGCCCCTATCTTCGCCGGCGGCAGAAGCAGTCCATCCTTCCCCGAACCCCCCTCGCAAGAGAAAGCGGCGGAAAGGAATGCGGCTGAGGATTTTGATCTTTGTTTTGCTGCTTTGCCTGGTGGCGATTTGTTCCTTTTTGTTGGGTATGGGACAGCAAAGCTGGTTTGCTCAGCAGGAAGCCACTCCCTCTGCCACCGAAATTCAACATTCTGACAATGAATATTACGATCCTCAAGGGGTTTCCCCGGAAGAGTTTGCCCGGTTAGAGCTGGGAATGACCTACGCCCAGATCAGCGGCATCATCGGCGGCGACGCCTACGAAACTACCGTACCGGATGTTTCCGGCAGCTACAGCGCCGCTTGGCAAGGACAAGAAGATCCACAAGCCGTGTTGACGGTGCGGTTTGTCAACGGCCAAGCAGTGGATTTGCAGCAAAACGGTCTAGACGGCACCCAATCTCAGGAAAGTGAATCCTCTCAAGCCCAATAAGCCGGAAGGAAAAGGAGACTGACCTCTATGTCCAATCAGTATTTGAGTTTTGCCACTATTCTTCTCCCCCGGCCCGGCACGGACTGGAGCCGGTACAGCGTCATTGCCTGCGACCAATTCACCAGCCAGCCAGAATATTGGCGCCGGGTCACCGATTATGTGGGAGACGCCCCCAGTACCTTAAAGATGATCCTGCCGGAGCTTTACCTTTCCCAGCCTGATGCCAAGCAGCGGATCCAACAGATCCACCGCACCATGAATCAGTACCAGGCCGACGGAATTTTTTCCACTCTGCCCCACGCTATGATCTGCGTCCGGCGGACCTTATCCGACGGTACCCTGCGCCGGGGAATTGTAGGGCTGATCGACCTGGAGCAATACGATTACCGTCCCGGCAGCGATTCCCTGATCCGTGCCACAGAGCAAACTGTGCTGGAACGCCTGCCCCCCAGAATGGAGATCCGCCAAGGGGCCACTTTGGAGCTTCCCCATGTCATGCTGTTGGTGGACGATGAAGAGGAACCCCTGATCCAGCCCATCTGCGATGGATTGGAAGCCATGGAACCTCTGTATGATTTCGATCTCATGCTGGGCAGCGGCCACCTTTCCGGTTACCGGCTGGATGATGCCTCTGCACGGAGACTAGCGGCAGGATTGGACAAGCTGGCGGACCCGGAGGCCTTTTCCCGCCGGTACGGTATCTCCGGTTACGCGCCCCTTTTGTTTGCAGTTGGAGATGGCAACCATTCTTTGGCAGCAGCCCGAGCTTGCTGGGAACGGATCAAGCACACCCTTCCCCCGGAGGAAGCATCCGCCCATCCCGCCCGGTACGCCTTGGTGGAGGTATGCAGCCTTCACGATCCCAGTCTCCAATTCCGAGCCATTCACCGGGTGGTGTTTGATGTGAACCCTACCCAGCTCATGGCGGCATTAAAGCACCGTTATCACATTCTTCCCGGCGTCCATCCCGACGGTCAAACCATCACCGCCCTTTGGCGGGACCAGGAAGAGGTGTTCACCATTCTGGAACCTCCCTGCCAGCTGGCCACCGGCAGCCTGCAGCAATTTTTAGACGGGTATCTCCGGGTGCACCGGGGCCGGGAAGACTATATCCACGGCCGAGAAAATGTGCGGGCCTTGGCTTCTCAACCGGACACCATTGGCTTTTTGCTCCCTGCCATGGAAAAATCCATGTTGTTTAAAACCGTGGTGCTGGACGGCGCTCTGCCTCGAAAAACCTTTTCCATGGGGCAGGCACTGGATAAACGGTTTTACCTGGAAGCCCGGCGGATTCAACCCAAATCAATGTGATCTTTCGCCGCTTTTGGCGGCTTGAGATAGATGAGTTTACAAGGAAAGGAAGATCCTCATGATTGTTACTCCGAAAACCAGAGGCTTTATCTGCACCACCGCCCACAAGGACGGCTGCAAAGCCAACGTGAAGCGTCAGATTGACTATGTAAAGAGCCAGCCCAAAGTGGAAAATGGTCCGAAAAAAGTACTGGTCATCGGCGCTTCCACCGGCTATGGCCTGGCCAGCCGCATCAGTGCTGCCTTCGGCTGCGGCGCCGCCACCATCGGCGTGATCTTTGACAAACCCGCCGACCGCAAGCGTACCGCTTCTGCCGGCTGGTACAACACCGCTGCCTTTGAAGAATTTGCCGCACAAGATGGGCTGTACGCCAAAACCATTAACGGCGATGCCTTCTCCGGCGCAGTCAAGCAGCAGGTCATCGACCTGATCCGTCAGGATTTGGGGCAGATTGATCTGTTTGTGTACAGCTTGGCAGCTCCCCGGCGCAAGTGTGACGACGGCACCACCTACACCAGCGTGCTGAAGACCACCGGGGAAAGCTACACCAACATCACTGTGGATCTGGCTACCAACACCGTAGGCGAAGTAACCGTAGAACCGGCCACCCCGGAAGAAGTGGAAGCTACCGTCAAGGTGATGGGCGGCGAAGACTGGAGCGACTGGGTGAAGGCCCTTTCCGACGCCGGGGTGCTGGCACAAAACGCAATTACCCTGGCTTACTCCTACATCGGTCCTAAAATCACCTGGCCCATCTACTACAACGGCTCCATCGGCGCCGCCAAGAAGGATCTGTACCAAACCAGCGTAAAGCTGAATGAACAGTACAAGGATCTGGGCTTGAAAGCTTATATTTCGGTGAACAAAGCCCTGGTGACCCAGGCCAGCGCCGCCATTCCGGTGGTGCCGCTGTACATCACCATCCTCTACAAGCTGATGAAGCAAATGGGAATCCACGAAGGCTGCATCGAGCAGATGTACCGGATGTTCGCCCAAAAGCTGTACATTCCCACCCCTGAAGTGGATGAACAGGGTCAGCTCCGGCTGGACGACTGGGAAATGCGGGAAGATGTGCAGTCCAAGGTGGATGAGCTTTGGAGCCATGTCACCACCGAAAACCTGAAAGAGTACGCCGACATTGACGGCTACTGGGAAGATTTCTACGGTATGTTCGGCTTCGGCATCGACGGCGTGGACTACGACAAGGACATCGACATCGAAGCAAAGATTCCTTCCATCCCTGAATAAATCGTAAAACAAACGTGAGGTTAGACCGAAAGCAGATGGTCTAACCTCATTTTTGTTTGTCTAATTTTTCTGCGGGCACAGAAAAAGGGAGCCGAAACCGGCTCCCTTCCCCCTTCAACAAGGCAAAGTTATCCCTTTACCGAAAGCAGCGCAGTTCCAGCTTGTACCTTTCCGGAAGCCAAAACCTTCACTTCTTTCCCATCGTCGCTGTTGCAGACAATCATGGGGGTGGTGCAGAGATAGCCTGCCTGACGGATCTTTTCCATATCAAAGGAGATTAACAAATCCCCTGTTTTCACCCGCTGACCGGTCTTTACATGGGCTTCAAAGAATTCTCCTTTCAGCTTCACCGTGTTAATGCCGATGTGAAGGAGCAGTTCCAAGCCGTCGTCGGTCATCAATCCGATAGCGTGTTTGGTGTCAAACAGATTGTCCACCACGCAGTCGGCCGGGGCGTAGAGGTTTCCTTCGCTGGGCTCTATGGCAACGCCCTGTCCCAAAACGCCAGAGGCAAACACTTCATCCTGGACTTCTTCCATGGGCACCACCGTACCGGACAGATGGGCATACAGGGTTGTGTCTACCTTCTGTTCCGGCTTGGCCGGTGCAGGCGCCGGCTCCGCAGGCACGGGTGCTGCCGGTGTGTCCGCCAAATGATCCGATTCCGGAGACTCTATAAAGTCCTCCAGCCGGGATTTGATCACCGAAACCTGAGGTCCATACACCACCTGGACTCCATTGCCCTTGTGAATCACACCGGAAGCACCGGATTGCTTCAGCAGGCTGTCCACCACCAAATCCGGATTGTTCACCGTGACCCGCAAACGGGTGGCGCAGCAGTCCAGATCGGAGAGGTTGGCTTTACCGCCCAGCCCTTGCAGAATCAGGGCAGAAACGGTGTCGGAAGACGATTTTGCAGCTCCATCCGGGCCGATGCCGGTCTTTTCCTTAAAGTCGGAGCGGGTATACAGCTTGGGTTCTTGATCGTCCGCTTCCCGGCCGGGGGTTTTGAGGTTTAGCTTTTTAATCATAAAGTAGAAGGTAAAGTAGTACAGCAAGAAATAACCAATACCAATAATTACAATCCAAATCCAGTTGGTTTTGTCGTTGCCTTGGAGAATGCCGAAGAGGGTCAGGTCAATCAGGCCGCCGGAGAAGGTCATACCCACCGTGACGTTGAGAATATGCATCAGCATATAGGACAGGCCGGCATAGACACAGTGCACCGCATACATGGCAGGCGCCACAAACAGGAAGGTAAATTCCAAAGGTTCGGTAATGCCGGTAATTGCGCTGGTCAATGCGGCGGAGAGCAACAGGCCGCTGACCACCTTCCGCTTTTCCGTACGAGCGGTGCGGTACATGGCCAATGCTGCACCGGGCAGGCCGAAGATCATAAAGGGGAATTTGCCGGTCATAAACCGGGTGGCGGAGACGGAGAACACATCCACCGACTTGGAAGCCAGTTCCGCAAAGAAGATGTTCTGCGCACCCTGCACCACCACGCCGTCGATTACGGCTGTGCCGCCCATGGCAGTCTGCCAGAAGGGCATATAAAATACATGGTGCAAGCCAAAGGGGATCAGTGCACGTTCAATGGCGCCGTAAATCCAGGTGCCGGCATAGCCGGAATCCAGCACTAGCTGTCCCAACATGGCGATCCCAGTTTGGATCACCGGCCAGATAAAGAACAGGGCCACGCCCACCAGCAAAAATACCGCAGTGGAAATAATGGGAACAAACCGGCTGCCTCCAAAGAAGGAAAGCACCTGGGGAAGCTGGATTTGATGGAAGCGGTTGTGGATGGCTGCCACCCCAAGTCCCACAATAATGCCGCCGAATACCCCCATCTGCAAAGTGGGAATGCCTAGCACGGTGGTGGTAGTGTTTTCCCCCATGGCTTCGATCCCACCGCTGGCACAGATCATGGCGTAAATGGCAGTGTTCATCACCAGGTAGGCAATGGCAGCGGACAGGGCCGCCACTTCTTTTTCCTTTTTCGCCATACCGATGGCTACACCTACCGCAAAGAGCAGGGGCAGGTTATTGAAGATCACATTGCCGCACTGATACATAATGTCTAAAATGGTATAGAGAATACTGCCTTCATAGATCACGCCGGTTAAGCCATAGGCTTCCAGCGTAGTCTGGTTGGTAAAGGAGCTGCCGATGCCCAGCAGCAGTCCGGCGATAGGCAGCAAAGCGATGGGCAGCATAAAAGAACGGCCTACCCGCTGCAGAACGCCAAAAATTTTATCTTTCATAAAATTGCCTCCTTTGATTTTTTGACGTTGGATCTTTGAGCTTTTGAAAAACGCTGCGCACTCGTATTTTCCCGCCCAAAACAATAAAAATACCCACGCCAACTCCACCGCACACCGACGGTAAATCTAGCGCGGGTTTCGCCCAAAAGGTCACGATCCCATTTCTCAAATGAGAAGAATTCACTTTTCCGAAGCATCCATATTGATGCGTTTCAGATGGATGGTCAAATAGATCAATTCTCCTTCGGAAATCTCTTTGTGATAGGTGTTTTGAATGTAATCCCCAATGCATTTTGCACAACGGTAATGCTTTTGGCATGTCTGAGCAATGATTTGATAAAAGGAAGAATCCTGCTCATCCTGTTGGTCGGTGAGCATCTGGCCAGACAGGAGCCGCTGGGCAAAGTACCGCAGATGCACCACAAACCGGCTGAAATCCAAACTTTCCCGATCAAACTGTTTCTGGTAGTAGTACTCCACCACCTGCACCGCTCCATCAATCAAGCGGGTAATGTCATACATCACACTCATAGATGTGTTCAACTGGGCATTGACGATGTGCAGGGCAATAAACGAGGCTTCGCTGTCACTGAGCTGCACCCCGGTTTTTTCCCGGATCATCTCCAAGCATTGCCATCCCAGCCGGTATTCCGTAGGATAATAGCACGCCACCGCCCCCTGCAGGGGATTTTCAAACTCAATCCCCTTTTGCTTACGCTGAATGGCAAAGCTAATGTGATCCGCCAAGGTAATCAACAGGGATTCGTTCAGAGGAGTGTGAATCTGACTTTTTATATGAGAAATCATCTCTTCGGTGAGCTTTAGGTGCTCTAATGGGATCTGCTGGCAGAGTTCCCGCAGTTTTCGCTGCTCTCCTTGATCCTCCATATGATAGGTCTTTTCCACAAGAGCCGGGTCCACAAACTGGCCGGTTTTCCGCTGGAAACCAATTCCTTTCCCGGTGACAATACTTTCCCGGCCGGCTTGGTCCACGACACAGAGAACGTTGTTGTTGATGACTTTTTTAATCCGCACCGTTCCCCACCCCGCAAAAAAATAAGCCAACCCCTTTCTTACACCATTTCCCCTTTCATGGAAAAGCAAGAACAGAGTTGGTCACGCCCGATTGGTAACATTCCAACCATTTATTGTGCTATAATTCTATCATTTTTCTGAACCGTTGTCAATAGAATTTGTAGAAAAAGTGCAAAACCGGCAGTCTGCCCAAGCAGTAAATCCGAAATTTAGGCAATATAGCAAGAAGGCTTTTCCCACAGCAAAAACCGGTCCCTTTTCCTGGGACCGGCTCGTGCACAATGGGCAAAACAGAGGTTCATCCCCTGACAACGCCTTTTGTCATCAAATCAAACTGCGGTAAAGTTGGGCGATTTCCTCCACTGAAGTGTCCCTGGGGTTGCCGGGACGGCAGGCATCGTCGTAGGCGGACTGAGCCAGGAAGGGAATGTCCTCTTCTTTGACAATTTCCTTCAAATCGGCGGGAATGCCCACATCCTGGCTGAGCTGGCGCACTGCATCCACCGCAGCTTTGCGATACTCTTCCTGGGTCATGGTTTCCGTGCTTTCTACTCCCATGGCTTTGGCAATGTCGCGATACTTTTCTCCGGTGGCAGGAGCGTTGTACTCCATTACGGTGGGCAGCAGAATGGCGTTAGCTACCCCGTGGGGGGTGTCATAAACAGCACCCAGAGGATGGGCCATGGAATGGACAATGCCTAATCCCACATTGGAGAAGCCCATGCCGGCAATGTACTGACCCAGAGCCATTCCTTCCCGGCCCTCAGGGGTGTTTTCCACTGCGCCCCGAAGATTCTGAGAAATGATTTCAATGGCCTTCAGATGGAACATATCGGTCATAGCCCAAGCGCCCTTAGTAATGTAGCCTTCAATGGCGTGGGTCAAAGCGTCCATGCCGGTGGCGGCGGTCAGGCCCTTGGGCATAGAGGACATCATATCCGGATCCACAAAAGCCACGACCGGAATATCGTGGGTGTCCACGCAGACAAACTTCCGGTTTTTCTCCACATCGGTAATCACGTAGTTGATGGTGACCTCAGCAGCCGTGCCGGCGGTAGTGGGAACCGCCAAAATGGGAACACAAGGCTTTTTGGTGGGAGCGGTGCCTTCCAAACTGCGGACATCGGCAAATTCCGGGTTATTGATGATAATGCCGATGGCTTTGGCGGTATCCATGGAAGAGCCGCCGCCAATGGCAATGATGTAATCTGCGCCGCTGTTCTGATAGGCTGCCACGCCGCTCTGTACATTTTGAATGGTGGGGTTTGCCTTAATATCGGAATAAATTTCATAGGCCAATCCAGCTTGGTCCAACACATTAGTGACCTTCTGGGTGACGCCGAATTTCAGCAGATCCGGATCGGAGCAGACAAAGGCTTTGGCAAAGCCCCGTCCCTTAACTTCATCGGCAATGGCCGCAATAGCCCCTTTGCCGTGATACGATGTTTCATTTAACACAATACGATTTGCCATGATAGTAACCTCCTGAATTGTTTTGGAGCTTTGCTTTCCATCTTTTCCTATTATATCAGAATTTTTTCATCTTGCAAGAAATTTTTAGTAATGTTGTACGTCAAGCTTCCTTTTCTTCCACAAACCACCGGCTGTCTTCCGGTTGATAATAGAGAAAGGTAAGCTGCTTTCCAATGCGGCAGGTGTACCGCAGTCCGTATCCACCTGCTCTGGTAGAAGCCATGGGTCGGCATTCCAACACTTTGTCCACCGGAAACCGTTGTCCGTCCTTCCAAAAAATCAGCAGCGGAGTGATAGCGCCCTCCTCTGACCAACGGCCCAGTACCGTGACATAGGTCTTTTTTCGCATCGAAATTCCCTCCTATTAAGGACGAAAAGCAGCGGGATGAATTACGTGTTCCTCGCTGGGATTTCCCCCAGTGAGAGACAGATCGGTGAGCAGTCCGCCCCAACGCACCCGTTGACTGCCGAACCGGCGGCGCAGATCGTCCACCGCTGTTTCCAGCGCTTTTTGCTTTTTCCGCCGAAGAGGATCTTCTCCCAAAAGCAACTGTCCCGGTTCTCCTTGGTGACACAGGTGTTGGGCTGTGATCCCGATGCTGCGGTAGGCGTAGGGCTCCTGCTTCACCTGATCGAAAAGTTCCAACGCCCCTCGATGCAGTTCCCCGGAAAGACAGGTGGGTCTCGGCAACGGCATTTGATGGGTGATGGTGTGAAGATCGGTATCCCGAAGGGAAATGCAAACCTGTTTTGCCTCCAAGCCCTGTTTCCGCAGCCGTCGGGCGACACTGTCTGCCAACAGCAAAAACACCTGACTGATTTCTTCTCGATTGGTGAGATCCCGGCAGGTGGTGGTGCTGTTGCCAATAGACTTTACTAACTGCAACTCATCAAACCGCGCCACGGGACTGTTGTCCCAGCCATTGGCATAGGCGTGAAGCAGCTCACCCCGCTTTCCCATCCAGTTTTTCAGCGCAGCAGGGTTGGCATTGGCCAACTGGCCGATAGTGGTGATGCCTTTTCGTTTCAACAGCCCTGTGGTGGCCGGCCCCACCATCAATAACCGCTCCACCGGCAAAGACCACACTAATTTCGGAAGCGCTTCCCGAGGCAGCAAAGTAATGCCATTGGGTTTGCGGTAATCAGAGCCCAATTTGGAGATGATCTTATTGAAGCTCACCCCCACCGACAAGGTGATCCCCAACTCCTGCCAAACCTGGTTTTGGATCTTTCGAGCAATGGATGCCCCATCCCCAAACAGCCGCTGAGATCCCGTCACATCCAACCAACACTCATCCAAGCCAAATGCCTCAATCTGATCGGTATACCGGCCAAAAATCTCTCGCACGGCGGCGGAATGCTGCTGGTAAAGGGAAAATCGAGGGGGCAGAAAGACAATATCCGGACATTTTTGCTGGGCTTGCCACAACGCTTCCCCAGTTTTCACTCCCTGCATTTTGGCAGCTTGATTTTTCGCCAGAACTATCCCATGCCGCCGGGTAGGATCTCCGCCCACCGCCATGGGACGATGCCGGTATTCGGGATGATACAGCATCTCCACCGACGCATAGAAACAGTCGCAGTCACAGTGCAAAATTACCCGATCCATGAGGGTGCCTCCTTAAAATTAGAACGTTTGTTCTTTTTAAGTATAGCACTGAGGAAAAGAGATGTCAATTTGAAAATATTGGGAAGAAACAAACAAAAAAATCCTGCACCCAAATTAGGATGCAGGACTTTATTATCGTTAGAATCTAGCTTCTACCGAACTGGAATTAGGCATTGATCTTGGAAACAACGCCGGAACCAACGGTACGGCCGCCTTCACGGATAGCGAAACGCAGGCCTTCTTCGATGGCGATGGGGGTGATCAGCTTTACAGAGATGGTCACGTTATCGCCAGGCATAGCCATTTCAGTGCCTTCGGGCAGAGTGATGGTGCCGGTTACGTCGGTGGTACGGAAGAAGAACTGAGGACGATAGTTGTTGAAGAAGGGGGTGTGACGGCCGCCTTCATCTTTCTTCAGAACGTAGATCTGGCCTTCAAACTCAGTGTGAGGATGAATGGTGCCGGGCTTAGCCAGAACCTGGCCTCTTTCGATCTCGTTTCTCTGAACGCCACGGAGCAGAGCGCCGATGTTGTCGCCAGCTTCTGCGTAGTCCAGGGTCTTACGGAACATTTCAATACCGGTAACAACGGTCTTGGCACGTTCTTCGGTCAGGCCCAGGATTTCCACTTCGTCGCCGGTCTTCAGCTGGCCACGTTCCACACGGCCGGTAGCAACAGTACCACGACCGGTGATGGTGAATACGTCTTCCACGGGCATCAGGAAGGGCAGGTCAGCCTTACGTTCGGGAGTGGGGATATATTCGTCCACAGCGTCCATCAGCTGCTTGATGGAATCATAAGCAGGATCGTTAGGATCGTTGGGAGCTTCCAGAGCCTGGAGAGCGGAACCAACAATGATGGGGGTGTCGTCGCCGGGGAAGTCGTACTCGTTGAGCAGGTCACGAACGTCCATTTCCACCAGTTCCAGCAGTTCGGGGTCGTCCACCTGGTCAGCCTTGTTCAGGTAAACCACGATGTAGGGCACGCCGACCTGACGGGACAGCAGGATGTGTTCACGAGTCTGGGGCATCGGGCCGTCAGCAGCGCTAACAACCAGGA
>DVGY01000001.1 GCA_018712465.1 Candidatus Egerieicola pullicola
CGATCACCGACTTAATGTCCGGGAACTTTACCCGGCTGGTTTTTCCGGTCTGGTGGCTGTACACCAAAAAGCCTTCCAAATCGTTGCCGATGAGGTCAAATATTTTGGCGGTGGTATAGGTCTTTTTGCAGTACCGTCCAAACCGCACCCGGTTAATCAACAGCATGGCAAAGGGGTAAAGCAGGCAGATGATGGACACAATATAAGAACCCCAAAACAGAGTGCCGATGCCCACCAAAAACACTACCACTGCCAAAGCGGTGTTGTACCAGCCGTTGATGTAAAAATTAAAGAGCATGGAGGACAGATAGTCCTTGGCCAAAAGATGGACGGTGATCCGAAACCGTTCCCCTTCCTGCACCGGAGGCGGCTCGTCGCTGACTTCGTCCTCTTCCTCCGCCTCTTCTTCCTCTTCGGGCTCTTCTTCCAGCTGGTCCGGGTCTTGCTCCGGCTCCGACTGGGATGAATTCCGGGAGGAATCCTCCTGTACCGGGGCATTCATATCGTTTTCCAGCCGCAGCAGATCTTCTTCCTCCCGGGCGGGCTCCCCTTGAGGCGTCAGAAGTTCTTCTGGCTGGTGAGTGGTTTGCTGATCCATGGTTTTGGCCTCCTTAGCCGGACTGCCGGGTTGATTCCCGTATCGGCCGAATCTTCGAATCCTTACAGGACATCAACCAAGCTGATGCTGTTATTTTAGCATATTTTCCTGTTTGGCACAACCGTTTTTACCGGAAGATGGAACCCCTTTGTTTTTGTTAAAACTTAATTTACAAAATATCCGAATCCTGTACTTGACTTGTTTGGCCCTTGGTGGTACAGTAGGTTTAGCACTCAGGAAAGTGGAGTGCTAACCACATTCCGGGAATAAATCGAGGTGAATTGCCATGGAATTGGCAGGGCGCAAGCAGATTGTGCTGGCTGCCGTTGTGGAACATTATCTTCGCACCGGGGAACCGGTGGGGAGCAAAGCGGTGTTGGAGCAGGGAACCTTAAATGTTTCCAGCGCCACCATCCGAAACGACATGGCAGCCTTGGAACGGGAAGGGTATCTGGAGCAGCCCCATACCTCCGCCGGGCGGATCCCCACAGTGCAGGGATGCCGGTATTATATCGACCATCTTATGCAGCCCTATGTCCTTACCGAGACAGAACGGGCGGAGATCGACCAGCGGCTGGAGCAAGGCGGGGCCAACGCCGAAACGGTGGTGCAAAACGCTGCCGAAGCTTTAAGCGAGATCACCCAGTTGGCGGTGGTAAACACCAGCAGCCTGCCGGAGTTTACCGTGATCAGCCAGGTGGAAGTGATTCCCGCCGGGAAGCGGCTGTACGCTTTGCTGATGATTACCTCTTCGGGGGACATCAAAAACCGTATGTGCCGGCTCAGCGTGGACCTGACCCAGGAACAGCTTACCTTCTTTGAGAATTTCCTAAGGGAAAACCTGGTGGGCCAGTCGCCCCGGGATCTGAATCCCGCCCAGCGGCAGAAGCTGGCGGTGGCCATGGGAGGATATATGCTCTCCTTGAGCCCCCTGCTTCATGCAGTGTATGAGCTCAGCGAACAGTTTTACCAGCAGAACATCAACATCAGCGGGGAAGGAAAGCTTCTCCTTCGTCCGGGATTTGACACCGGCGGGTTGGTGCGGTTCTTGGAAGAAAAGAACCAACTGGCGGGGCTGTTGAAGCAGGCCTTCAGCGGGGTGCAGGTGATTTTCGGCAAAGAGGATTCCCCCTTTGCAGTGACCAACTCCTCCTTGCTGTTGGCGCCTTATCAAATGGGCAGCCATCCGGGCGGAAGCTTGGGCATCATCGGGCCGGTGCGGTTGGATTATCGAAAGCTGATCCCCTACACCGAGTATTTCTCCCAAAGCTTATCCCGGCAGCTAGGACAATTTGTGGAAGAAGAACATAAGGAAGGGCGATCTGATGACGGAGAATGATATGAAAAAAACAAAAAAAGAAAAACCGGAGCAGCAGCCCCAGCAGCCGGACACTGCGCCGGAACAACCCAAAGAAGAAGTCAAGCAGGAAACGCAGCCGGCGCAGGATGACCAGGTGAAAAAGCTCACCGAGGAAAATGCCCAGCTCAAGGATCAGCTTCTTCGGAAGATGGCGGAGTTTGACAATTTCCGCAAGCGCACCGCCCGGGAGAAAGAGGAGCTGGCAGCTCACGTGAAGGCGGGCTGTGCCGAGCCTATTATCTCCCTGATCGACAACTTCGAGCGGGCGTTGAGCTGCCCCTGTTCCGACACGGAATTTTACAAGGGCATTCAAATGCTTTCCACCCAGTTTTCCGATATGCTGAAGAATCTGGGCATTGAGGAAATCGAGGCGTTGGGCAAGCCCTTTGATCCCAACCTGCACAATGCGGTGAACCAGGTACAGGACGATCAGTATCCGGAAAACACCGTTTGCCAGGTGTTCCAGAAGGGATACAAGATGGGAGATAAGGTGGTGCGCCACGCCATGGTGGTGGTGGCCAACCCGTAGGCCATGGGAAATGACCGGTGAAATCCTTCACCGGATGGTCGAAATATCCGGGCCTCAGTCCGGTCAAAACAGTAAAATTTGAGTTTTCCTTTGTTATCATAGATCAAAATTTTTGGAGGT
>DVGY01000020.1 GCA_018712465.1 Candidatus Egerieicola pullicola
CTGCGCAGGGCGGCGTCGGTGGCGTAGTCCAAAGCAGAAGCAGAGTCGTCCAGAATCAAAATTTCCGGCTTTTTCACCAAAGCCCGGGCGATGGTCAGTCTCTGACGCTGGCCGCCGGAGAGGTTCTGTCCTCCCTGCTCCACCTTTTCTTCCAGGCCCAGGGGCTTATTTTTCACCACATCCTCCGCCTGGGCTAATTTTAAAGCTTCCCAGATCAAATCTTCCCGGGCGTGGGGAGCGCCCCACTCCAGGTTTTCCCGGATGGTGCCGCTGAACAGCACCGCCTTTTGGGGAACAATCCCAATGCGCCGGCGAAGGTCCGCGGAATTTTGTTCTCTCACATCCACTCCATCTACCAGCACTTTCCCCTGGGTGACGTCGTAAAACCGGGGAATCAGGCTGATGAGGCTGGTTTTGCCGGAACCGGTTCCGCCGATGACCCCCACCGTCTGCCCTTTTCCTACTTTAAAAGACAAACCGGTTAGGCTGGCTCCCCCGGCGCCTTGGTAGGTGAGGCTGACATTTTGGAACTCCACCGTGCCCAGCTGCTGAGGGGTTACCGGATGCTGAGGCTGTTCCATATCCTGGGGCACTTCCAGCATATCCGCCACCCGGTTTGCGCAAGCCAGCGCCTTGGAGATGGTGACGATCAGGTTGGCCAGTTTTACCAGCTCCACCAAAATCTGGTTCATGTAGTTGACCAAGGCAATGATCTGGCCCTGAGTCAATGCCCCAGCGTCAATTTGAATGCCGCCTACATACAGCAGCACCACAATGGCCAGGTTGATTAAGCCGTAGGTCAAGGGATTCATCAACCCCGCAATCCGTCCCACGGCGATCTGCATTTTAGTGAGGTGTTGGTTTTCCCCGTCAAACCGGGCCTGCTGATCCGGTTCCTTGTTGAACGCCCGAATCACCCGCACCCCGGTGAGATTTTCCCGGACAATGGACAGCACTTGGTCCAGTCCTCCCTGCACCTTTTTGTACCGGGGCATGGTGAGGTACAAAATTCCCAGTACCACCACGCCCAGCAGGGGAATTACCCCGGCAAAGATCAAAGCGGTTTTCCAGTCGATGAAAAAGGCCAGGATCATGGCCCCGAACACCACAAAGGGAGAGCGCATAAACAGCCGCAAAAACATATTCACTCCGTTTTGCACCTGGTTGATGTCGCTGGTCATCCGGGTAATGAGGGTGGGGGCGCCTTGTGTGTCCAGCTGGGTGTAACTCAACCCCTGGATCCGGGCAAACAGCGCCTGACGCAGCCGTCCGGAAAAGCCCACCGCTGCCCGGGCCGCAAAATACTGGGCCACAATAGAGCAGGTCAGCCCTACCAGCGCCAGCACAATCAGTACCACGCACATTATCATCACATAGCTGACGTCCTGGTTCGCGATGCCGGTGTCGATAATATCCGCTGTGACCAAAGGCACCAGCAGGTCAAAACATGCCTCCAGACATTTAAACAAGGGCGCCAAAATACACTCTTTTTGGTAACCGGACAGGAAATGCAACAGTCTTCTCATAACCTTCCTCCTTGATTACTTCCTTCTCTGGCTTCTAGTTTACCCTGTTTGGCCCGGTTTTGCAACCAAAAAGGAAAGAGAAAGTTCAAAGCCTTTGTAAAATTTTCAGTGGATTCTTGTCAAACGCCAGGAAAGCTGTTATAATGAAACTGGTGTATCTTTGGCCAATCCGTCAGAGATGCAAAAAATACGAACATTAGATTTTGAAAGGAATGAATCATTATGGCATTTTGTACCCATTGCGGCGCAGAAAACCAACCCGGCGCTGCATTTTGTACCAAGTGCGGTCAACCTATGGCGGCCCAGCCTCAACCGGCTCAACCCGCAGCGCAGCCCGGCCCGAGCGCTCAGCAGCCGGTGCAGCAGCCTGCGTACCAGCAGACATACACCGCTCCGGCGGCTCCCCGTCAGCCCATGAAATTAGAGCTGATGAGCCTGATTGCCGGGGGTCTGTTGATCCTGGGAGGATTGCTGGGGTTGATCTTCACCTGTGTTATGAACCCCTTCTATGACCTGGCTACCGGGTTCGGTATTCTCAACCGTTACGGCGCAGGCAACGCCATCGGCGGCCTCAGCGTCTGGGCTTCCATTGCCCTGATCTTGGTTTGGATTACTCCCATGCTCTACGGGGCGGCAGAGTTGCTCAACGGCTTGCTGTTCTACAAAAAGAGCCGGGTCACCGCAACCCTGATGCAGATCGGCAACTACGTCAATCTGGGGGTACTGGCCCACGGATTTTTGGTGAGCTTCATCTATCTGATCTGCGTCATTGTCTTTATGGTAAGCTACAGCCACGTTCTGGACGGGTCTCCCCTGCCGGCCATGCTGATCCACTGCATCCTGGCACTGCTGCTGTTAGCGGCATTGGTACTGCTGAGCCTGAAAAATCTCCGGGCTCAAAAACAAGCCGTCTTTTCCTACCATCAGCACCAGATGGGTTACGCCACCGCCCCCATGGACAGCAAGCTGAAAACCCAGCCTCTGGCGCTGGGCATTGGCAGCCTGATTTTCGGCATCCTCAGCTTCTTCTTCTGCGGTTTCTGTGATTTAGGCATGGGCTATGCCGTGGCAGCTTTCATCATGTCCCTGGTGCTGGCAGCCGGTTATTTCTTCGGCTTCCTCTCCTTCAACAGCATCTCCGCTCAGGTTGCGGGACAAAAGGCGCCGGACTACAAGGCTGCTTTCGATAAAATGATGCAGCAAAACGCCAACAAGTACGTACCCACCGCTGCTCCGGCACAGGAAGCCCAGTCTCCTGTACAGGCCGCACAACCGGCGCAGGCTGCTCCTCAAGCAGAAGCGCAGGGATTTGTCCGCACCGCTGCCGGTGTCCGCTATCCTGTAGGAGGACAGGAAATCCGGTTGGGCTCCGATCCCGCCCAGTCCGGCGTGCAGCTGTCCGATCCCACCGGACGGATCAGCCCGGTACACTGCGGCATCCGTTTTGAAAAGAATCAGTACCTGCTGGTAGATTACTCCGCCACCGGTACCGTGGTCAACGGGATGCGGCTGACACAGGGCCAGCCCACCTACGCTCTGCCTGGCTCCACGGTTGTGCTGGGCGAAAGCGTCACCCTTACCCTGGAATAAACCCATAAACTTTGCAGATCAGTGAAGTTTAAAAATGAACCCGCTGGAAAAAAAATCCGGCGGGTTTTTCTATTTTCTGCAACAGATTTTTCATTGACAAATTCCCGGTTTTCTAGGTATAATAAGGGTAAATTAGCACAAACTATTTCCAGTTTCCCGGGACAACCCCCTGTCCCTCGACAATTGAAAGGAGGAACCCCCATGCCTGAATTGAAAGGAAGCAAAACCGAAGCCAACCTGCTGGCCGCCTTTGCCGGTGAAAGCCAGGCCAACACCAAGTACCGTTACTACGCCTCCAAGGCCAAAAAAGACGGTTACGTCCAGATCGGCAAGCTCTTTGAAGAAACCGCCGACAACGAAAAGGAACACGCCAAGATCTGGTTCAAGCTGCTCCACGGTGGAGAAATGCCCGGCACCATGGACAACTTGAAGGACGCTGCTGCCGGGGAAAACTACGAATGGACCGACATGTATGCCGGCTTTGCCAAAACCGCCAAAGAAGAGGGCTTTGACCACATTGCCTACTTGTTTGAACAGGTCGCCAAAATTGAAAAAGAACACGAAGAGCGCTACCGCAAATTGCTGGCCAACATTGAAAATGGCCTGGTGTTCTCTCGGGACGGAGATCAAATCTGGCAGTGCTCCAACTGCGGCCACATTGTCATCGGCAAAAAAGCCCCGGAAGTCTGCCCGGTCTGTGCCCATCCCCAGTCCTACTTCCAGATCAAGGCAGAAAATTACTAATTTGCCCACATCGTTTTCGTTTCATTTTGATTCTCCTTTTTCCGGCTGTCCATCTCGGTGGGCGGCCGGACCTTTTTTCCCACATTGCAGAGCCCTTAACCCAAAGGTTGCCTTTTTTCCTTCTCTGTGGTATAGTAGAAATGCTGTGTGTTCGCAGCGGTCAGTCGCAACCTCCTGACCTTAAAAAACACTACGAAAGAAGGATACCTATGTCCAAAACCTATTCCAAAACGGCGGCCATTACCAAAACCGCTCTGATCGCTGCCCTGTACGTGGTGCTGACTTTGGTGTTTGCCCCCATTGCCTTCAGCACGGTGCAGTTTCGGGTCAGCGAAATTTTAACGGTACTGCCGGTGTTTACCGGCCTGGCGGTGCCGGGACTGAGCATCGGCTGCTGCCTGTCCAACCTGCTGGGCGTGCTGCTGGGCACCAACCCCACCGGCCTCATCGACGCCGTGTTCGGCACCCTGGCCACCCTGCTGGCAGCCATCTGCACCTACTACGTGGGAAAACTTCCCGCCAAACTGCCCAAGTATATCCTGGCTCCCCTGTTCCCGGTACTGTTCAACGCCGTGATCGTGGGAATGGAGCTGACCTTCGTCTTTGGAGGCGAAGGGAGCTTTTGGGAAATCTTCCTGTTCCAGGGCATTTCCGTGGGCATCGGCGAAGCGGTGGTCTGCTACGTGGGAGGATGCCTGCTGATGACCGCTCTCTACACCAAGAACGTGTATAAACGGATCTTTGCGGTGGACCGGATGTAAGTGCCGGCTTTCGGGCTTTCCCCCTTTGCCGGCCAAACAGCTCTTGCCAGAAGCTGTGGAATTTGATATAATAAAGGCATATGAAGCCAATGCCTACAATTCCCTTTTGCTTGACTATCTGACAAGCAGGTTTTGCCTGCCGGCAAGATTAAGGGAAATCAAGACGGTGTGATTTCAAGGGGACAATAAGCCCAAGCGAAAGGAGACTCAGCTCCATGAAAACTTTCATCAAACTGGTGGGAATCGTGGCAGGTGGGATACTGTTGTTCAAAGGAATCCAGGTTGCGGTGGATTACCTGGTATCTACCTACTCCGCCCGGTATGTCCGCAGTGAAGTGGACGGGCTCAACGATTACCATTCTCAGATTTGACCCAAGAGGCGGCCGCAGTTGCGGCTGCTTTTTTTCTACCATTTTCTTTTTTCTTGTCCATGTAAGGAGGTTTTTCCTATGGCAACTGCATTGATTACCGGAGCCAGCAGCGGCATCGGCCGGGACCTGGCCATTCTTCTTTCCCGAAAGGGATACAGCCTGATTTTAGTGGGACGAAGTCTGTCCCGGCTGGAGGCAGTACTGCCCAAACTCAGCCACAAACGGGTGCGTCTGCTGGCCTTGGATCTGTCCAAGCCGGAACACTGCTATGAACTGTACCGCCAATGCAAAGGAGAGGTGGATCTGCTCATCAACAACGCCGGATTCGGCCAATTCGGGGAGTTCGTACACTCCAAGCTGGAAACCGAGCTGAACATGCTGGATCTAAATGTCCGGGCGGTGCAGATTCTCACCAAACTGTTTTTGCGGGACATGGTAAAGCAAAACCGTGGCACTATCCTCAATGTGGCATCCATCGCAGGATACCTGCCGGGACCGTTGATGGCCACCTACTACGCCACCAAAGCCTATCTGCTGCGGCTGGATTTGGCCATCTGGAAAGAGCTGAAAAAGCGCCGCAGCCGGGTACAGATCTCCACCCTCTGCCCCGGACCGGTGGCCACTCAGTTCAACCAGCGAGCGGGAGTACAGTTTGCCATTCCCGGCCGGAACAGTTTTTGGGTGGCGGCCTATGCCTTACAGCAGTTAGAAAAGGGCAAGCGGGTGATCCTGCCCGGCTGGGAAGCCAAAGCAGTGGCGGTGCTGAGCAAGGTAGCCCCAGATTCCCTGCTGCTGGAAGGGGCCTGGCTGGCTCAGCGGCGAAAGGAGAAGTAATCTATGGAACCCAAAGAAGAATTTTTGGCCCTGTACCGGGAACATATCACCCGTCCCGGCAGTCAGGAGCTGCTGGACTACCTGCTCCACAAAAGTGACTTTTTCACCGCCCCCGCCTCCACCCGGTTTCACGGCAACTATCCCGGAGGGCTGTGTGAGCACTCCCTCCACGTCTACCACTGCCTCACCGACTATCTCAGCCGGCCAAGAGCCCAGGAACTGTACCGAATGGGAAACTATACCCCGGAGACGGTGGCTATTGTGGCCCTGCTCCACGACATCTGCAAGGTAAACTGCTACAAGCAGTCCACCCGCAACGTGAAGGACAAGCAGGGCAACTGGCAGCAGGTTCCCTGGTACGAATTTGAGGACAACCTGCCCTATGGTCACGGGGAAAAAAGCGTTTACATTCTTTCCGGATATCTGCGGCTGAGCCGGGAGGAGGCCTTTGCCATCCGCTACCACATGGGCTTTTCTGGCACGGAGGAAACC
>DVGY01000021.1 GCA_018712465.1 Candidatus Egerieicola pullicola
TTTATGCATTATCGCCCTGGCTTATGTGGCCACGGGATGGATTTTTAGTATGATTAACGCCCCGGATACCGGGGAAACCACCTCCTCCCAGACATCTTCGGCGTTGGAGGACGGCACTGTGTCCGGTGGGGAAGAGGAAGGAGCTGTTGCTCCGGCGGCGCAGGCGGGGTACACCGCTCTGTCCATGCCTCAGAATATTCTGCTGGACCCCACTCAGTGGCAGGGCTTTTTGGATTCTGCCAAAGCCCAAGGCTACACTGCTGTCACCGTCACTTTAAAGGATGGCCAAGGGTCGCTGTATTATAACAGCGGCGTCACCCGTGCCGTGAATAACGGCGCTGTGGTTACTGGGGCAGTGAATGCCGCTCAGCTTTGCCAGACCATTGAAGCTTCCGGCTTGACTCCCATTGCCCGAATGGGCTGCTTTGTGGACCGGTACGGCTCCATTGGCAGCGACGCTACCTTTACTTCCGGCGGCGCCCGGTTGTGGCAGGGAACACCCAATGGGGAAAATGCCTTTGCTTATCTGGATCCCTATACCGACGTGGCTCGAACCTACCTGGTGCAGATTGCCCAGGAGATCGCCACTGCCGGCTTCCATACCATTTTGCTGGATGATGTGGCATTCCCCACAGGGAATGTATTTACCTCTGCGGTCATCAATCAGCACAATACCACCGGCGCCACCCAAGCTGCCATTCTGACCCAGTTTGTTCAGGAAGTGCAAAACGGTGTGGCTTCTCTGAATGCTACCGCCATGCCGGTGGGGGATGCCCTGAGCTATCTTGGCATCAACGCTTCTCAGTACGGCGGAACCTTTGCCGGCTTGAGCTCTAATGTGGCCTTTACCATGGATTTTGCCTCTCTTACCGCCGCCAATGGTGTGGCAGGTTATGAAACCTTGGACAGCGCTGGAGTGCTTACCCAGTTGGTGGGTCAGGTTCAGGCTGCCGGAGGCAATGTTACTTTGCTTGTCTCTGCTGCCGATTACGCTGCACAGCAGGCGTTGTTCACCGGTTTAAATTTGTCCGGCATTATTGTTTTGTAATCCACGGAACATTTAATGGAAAGGACGGAGAAAGGCATGAAGGGGAAACAACTGCGCTTGGCAGCCAGCCTCTGTGGGGTTATGCTGCTGCTTTGCAGCTGTGCCGCCCCGGCTGGTCCGTCCCAATCGGCAGATATTGTTTCCGGTTTGGTATCGGAGGACTCTGCTGTGGTGGAAAAGGAAGATTCTTCCACCCAGGCGGTGTACCAGGTACAGCTTCCCGATGACGGCAGGCCAGTTTACTGGCTTCACGGCTGGTTGGAGGATAACGGCGAAGTGGGAGGCAAAGGGATTTCTGCCGCTTTGAATTATGTGGAAAAAAACGTGGATTACTCCCTTTCCACCTATTTTGGGGACGTGGATGTTTTCATTGACTGCTCTATGAACAGCACCACCTCTTCTCTGGATGCGCCTCATTGGTAATTCCCTCAACCTTTGTTAAACCCAAAAGCCTCTGCTTTCCCGTGCAGCGGACGGCTTTTGTTTTCCCCCTTGGCGCGCGCGGGAAAAGGCTCCTTTTTCAAGCGACGGAGGAGACCTTGGAAAAAACGGTCGCTTGAGAATGGAGAACGACAATGACTGAAATGGAACTGTATCAGCTCTGGTCCAGCCAAGATCTGGACGATCCGGATCTGACCAAGGAGCTGCAAGAGATCGCTGGCGATGAAGAAGCCATCAAAGACCGCTTTTATCAGACCCTGGCTTTCGGCACCGCCGGTTTGCGGGGCGTTTTGGGCGCAGGCACCAACCGGATGAATATCTACGTGGTGCGGCAGGCTACCCAGGGCTTGGCGGATTACCTCAATGCCAAGTACGATTCCCCCAAAGTCTGCATCGGCTACGACAGCCGGATTAAGAGCGACCTCTTTGCGAAGGAAACTGCCCGGGTTCTTGCTGCTAACGGCGTAACCGCTATGCTTTACGGCCAGTTGATGCCGGTGCCCTGCACCTCCTTCGGCACCCGGTACATGAAGTGCCAGGCCGGCGTCATGGTCACTGCCTCCCACAACCCTGCCAAGTACAACGGCTATAAGGTGTACGGCGACGACGGTTGCCAAATCACCGACGAAGGCGCCGCTGCCGTGTTGGCTAATATCCAGAGTGTGGATATTTTCACCGGCGTCAAGACTATGGACTATGACGAAGCTGTCTCCAAGGGCTTGATCCAGACTGTGCCCAAAGAGGTGGAAGAAGCCTTCTACCAGGCTGTGCTCAGCCAGTCTATCAATGGCGATCTGTGCAAGAAAGCCGGCCTGAAGGTGGTTTATTCTCCCTTGAACGGCACCGGCAACATCCCCGTCCGCACCATCCTCAGCCGTATCGGCATCGACGACGTAATTGTTGTGCCGGAGCAGGAGCTGCCCGACGGTAACTTCCCCACCTGCCCCTTCCCGAACCCGGAAATTGCGGAAGCCTTGGATTTGGGCTTGAAGCTCTGCAAAGAGGTCAAGGCTGACCTGATGCTGGCCACCGACCCTGACTGCGACCGGGTAGGCATTGCCGTACCGGACCGTGGCGGCAACTATGTGCTGATTACCGGCAACGAAGTGGGCGCTATGCTGATGGAATACATTTGCTACGCTCGGATTGAACGGGGCACCATGCCTGAAAACCCGGTGGCGGTTTCCACTGTGGTTTCCACCGCCATTGCCGGCAAGATCGCCAAGAAGTACGGTGTTGAGTTCCGTCAGGTGCTCACCGGCTTCAAATACATCGGCGAACAGATCCACTTCTTGGAAGAAGAAGGCCATCCGGAACGGTTCATCTTCGGCTTTGAAGAAAGTTATGGTTATCTGGTAGGTACTCATGCTCGGGATAAGGACGCAGTGGTAGGCTCCATGATGATCTGTGAAATGGCAGCTTATCTGAAGAGCAAGGGCGTCACCGTGCTGGACTTCTTGGAAAGCATTTATCACGAATATGGCTATTATCACCATGTGCAGCAATCCTTTGTCTGCGAAGGCGAAGACGGCATGAAGCGGATGAACGAGATTATGGACGATCTCCAAGCCAATCCTCCGGTGGAAATCGCGGGACGGAAGGTAGAGCAGATCGACAACTACATCACCCACGAATCCAAGAACCTGGCTACCGGCGAGGTCACCAAGATCAACCTGCCGAAATCCAAGGTACTGGCTTATCATTTGGAAGGCGGCGCAAAGGTCATCATTCGTCCTTCCGGCACGGAACCCAAGATCAAGGCTTACTACACCACCATCGCCAACAACAAGGCGGATGCAGCTGCCCAGCAAAAAGAATTGGCAGCGGATTTCTCTAAGAAATTAGGCTTCTAAACTAGGGAAAAACGGCAATTAACTAGAAACATCACGGCGAGTTCCTTTTTGGCTCGCCGTGGTTTTTTGAACCAGGAAGGGTATTTTCAAAAAGAATCTTTTTTTGCAAAAAAAGGAAAATAAGGAGTATCCGGATATGTTGAAGAAGGAAAAAGGAATTTTTTATTTGGTTGTTGGCATCTGTGTCGCAATTTTAATTATTTTAACGATAGTGGGTATTCTGCTCCCAAAGCAGCCTTATTCTAAGGGGCCGCTGTCTTCTTCCTTAATGAACAGCCACACCAGTTCCAGTCAGGATTCGGAATGGACGGAGCCTGTTTCACCGGTATCCTCTCAGGCGGAAGGCGGAGTAGATGGGATTACCTTGTCAGTGGATCAAGTGACGTTGGAGGTAGGGGAAAACCAAATGCCCTTGGTCACTATGACTCCGGAAGACGCTCCCGATAAAAGCGAGATTTGGGTTTCTTCCGATACGAACGTAGCGACGGTGGACGGTATGGGACGGATCACCGGAGTGGGGGAAGGCAGCTGCACTGTCACCGTCACCAGCGCTGCCAGTCCTCAAGTGTCTGCCACTGTAGCGGTGACAGTTTCCGGCGGCACGGCTGTCACTACGGTGACCACTACGCCCAACCAGCCGGCAGCCACCACTCCTGCACCTGTCCCCACACCTGCGCCTACGCCGGAACCTACACCGAACCCCACTCCTTCTCAGTCGGAACCCTCTCAGTCTCAGGAGCCGCAGCCTTCTCAGCCGGAGGAGCCGGCACCCTCTCAATCGGAATCATCTCAGCTGCCGGACTCTCTTGCTCCCCAAACGGATCCGTCTTCCGCAGAGTAATTATTTTGGTTGATGGTGTTTTGTATTAGGAATCGAGGTGAAGTATTTGAATCGGCAAAAAAAGCTGCTCTGTATTGCAGTGGTATCCCTTTTGGTTCTCTTTATGGTGGGGGCCGTGTGGTTTGTGTCTTGGCAGCAGTCCCAGCCTCAGCCTCCGGCGTCCAGTTCTTCTTCCGCTTCCCGCGCGGTTTCCCGGACTGCTAGTTCTCAGTTGGAAGCCGGCAGCCAAACTTCCTCTGTACCGGCAGTTTCCTCTCAGATTTCGCAGCCGGCTGTTTCGGATTCTGTTGCCTCTTCGTCGGAAGTGACGGTGCAGGAGATCCTCCTTACTACCTATCAGTTGGAACTGGAGGTGGGGGAGAGCCAGATGCCCATTGTCACTATGTTCCCAGAAAATGCCTCTAATAAAGGGGAAATTTGGAGTACTTCCAATCCTTCGGTGGCTAATGTTACCGGTTTGGGTTTGATTTCCGGCATTAGTCCGGGCAGCTGCACCATTACCGTGACCAGCGCCAGCAATCCGTCGGTGAGCGCCAGCGTGGCAGTGACGGTGCGTTCGACTTCTGCTTCTATCCAGCCGGTGGATTGATCCATCGAATTTGGCCGCATCCGAATAAAAGCCGTGTGGAGGAATCGGAAATGAAAAAAGTCAAAATCACCGTTCTGGAAACCACATTAAACCAGGCTCTGGCGGAAGAATACGGGGCAGAGGGTTTGCAAGCTTGTCCCATGATGAAACAGGGACAGGTGTTTTATGCCGACTACGCCAAACCTCAGGGCTTTTGCGACGAAGCCTGGAAGGCCATCTATCAGTATGTCTTTGCCTTGGCGCATGGGGCAGGGGAAAACCTGTTTTATTACAGGGAGTGGATCCGTAAGCCCGGGGTGGCCATTGTTTGCTGCAACGATGGGCTGCGTCCGGTGCTGTTTAAATTGGAGGCCACCCAGGAGGAAGCGGCCATCAACTACACGCCGGTGGATCGCAGTGGGGAAGTCTGAGTAGTTTTGGCCCAGTTGAATTTCCCTGAGAAATCTGGTATCATAAACACAAGAACACAAGGCGAGAAGCAGACTGTCTCAATGGGATGGTCTGCTTTTCCCACGGAAAGGATGAACGAAATGAAAGTTTTATTAGTCAACGGCAGCTCCCGGAAAAACGGCTGCACCAATGTGGCTTTGCAAGAAGTGGCCAGAGCTTTGCAGGAAGAAGGCATTGAAACAGAATTCTTTTTTGTGGGCAACCAGCCCCTGTCGGACTGCATTGCCTGCCATCAATGTAGCAAGACTGGGGAATGCGTGTTCCAGGATCAGGCCAATGAACTGGCCAAAAAAGCGGCAGAGTGCGATGGATTTGTCTTTGGCTCCCCGGTGTACTACGCTCATCCTAGTGCCAGGCTGATGGCAGTGATGGATCGGGCCTTTTATTCCTGTGGCAAAAACTTCTTCCAGAAACCGGCGGCTGCGGTCCTCAGTGCCCGCCGTGCTGGTACGACTGCTTCCATGGATGTAATCAATAAGTATTTCACCATTTGCTCCATGCCGGTGGTGTCCTCCACCTATTGGAACCATGTTTACGGCAACCAACCGGAAGAGGTGCAGCAGGACAAAGAGGGCCTGATGACCATGTACAATATTGGGAAGAACATGGCTTGGCTGTTGAAATGTCTGGATCTGGGCAAGCAGCAGGGCATCCTTCCCCCGGAAAATCCCAAGGTACTGACTAATTTTGCACGATAAGGAAGGAACAGTGTGAGCGTTTATACTCAAGGCGGGGCGGTTGAATGAAGTTGTCCCGTCTGCATTGGAAAAATACCTATTCCAGCGGCCTGTTAAAAACCCTGGTGGTGCTGTCCATCCCCACCATTGTGGAGGAAGTGCTGGCTACCTTGCTGCAATATGTGGATACTGCTATGGTGGGACAGCTGGGGGAGCAGGCCACCGCATCGGTGAGCATCACCACCACCATTACCTGGCTGTTCAACAGCATTCCCGGCGCCATTGGCACTGCAGTCCTGATCCTCATTGCCAAAGCCGCTGGGGCAGGGGACCGGGAACAGGTAAAAAAGCTGGCTCAGCAGGCTCTGTTTCTTTCCGTGGTATCCGGGGTGCTGTTGGGTGCGGCATCGGTGGGGATCAGCCCTTTCGTGCCCGGGTGGATGGGAGCGGAACCTGCCATTCAGGAGGAGGCTTCCCGATATTACTTCATCGTCAGTCTGCCTATGGTGTTCCGAGCGGCCAGCACCATTTTGGGTGCGGCTCTTCGGGCCATTCAGGACACCCGCACCCCCATGCTCATCAGCGTGGCGGCCAACGGGCTGAATATTATCCTTAACTCCCTGTTAATCTATGGAGCAGGGCTGGGGGTAGCAGGAGCCGCCATTGCTTCTGCCATCTCCTATACCCTGTCCGGGATTTTGATGTTTGTGTTTTTCCGGAAAAAGGGGATGTTTTCCTTTTGGTGGCGGGAATTTTCGGTGGAAAAAGGACTGCTCCGGGAATGCTTTACGGTGGGCGCTCCGGTGCTGGGTACTAGCCTGGTGTCCTGTTTTGGTTATGTGGTGTTTGCCAGTTTGGTGTCCGGTATGGGCACCACCGTCTTCGCCGCTCACTCCATTGCCGTCACTGCGGAAACGATCTTTTACGTGCCTGGCTACGGCCTGCGCACCGCCACCTCCGCCCTTATCGGCAATGCCAGGGGGGAGCGGGATCTGCGCAAACTGAAAACGGTGGCTAAACTCAGCGTGGGGCTGACTCTGGTGCTGATGTGTATCAGCGGTCTGGCCTTGTTTTTGGGGGCCAATCCCTTGATGCGAATCTTTTCTCCAGTGGAAGAGGTGGTTCGCCTGGGAGGGGAAATGCTTCAGCTGGTGGCCCTGTCGGAGCCTTTCTTTGGCTTGATGGTAGTGTTGGAGGGTGTGTTTTACGGCTTGGGCCGCACCCGCTATGCCTTTGTGGTGGAAACCATTGGAATGTGGGGCGTGCGGATTCTTCTTACCTTTTTCTGCGTCCAGGTCTGGGGACTGGGACTGCGGGAGGTGTGGTACTGCATGATTGCCGACAACGTCTGCAAAGCCATTCTGCTGTTGATTCCCTTTTTACGAAAATCCGCTTGGCGGGAAGAGAAGCTGCTGGGAAAAGAAATACAGAAATAAAGAAATCCGAACCTGTTGGATGTTTGCAGGTTCGGATTTTTTCTTTGACGGCGAAAATACCGTTATGCTTTTTGTGTCAACGGCAGAACATCTGCTTATGCTTGACAGTTACCACTGGGTCAGTTCCATGTACAGATCCTTGTACTGTCTTGCGGAGTTCCCCCAGGAGACGTCTTTTGCCATATCCCGCTGGACCACTTCATCCCAGTGATAGCGGTTAGTGAAGTAGACGGTCTTGGCCCGGTTGATGGCATCCAGCAGCAGACCGGCGTCGTAGCGGTCAAAGGTGAAGCCGTTGCCGTCCCCGGTGAAGTTGTTGTAGGGCTCTACGGTGTCCTTCAAACCGCCGGTTTCCCGGACGATGGGCAGGGTGCCGTAGTGCATGGCATTGAGCTGGGTCAAGCCGCAGGGCTCAAAGCGGGAGGGTACCAGCAGTGCGTCGGCTCCGGCGTAGATGCGGTGAGCTCTGGCTTCGTCGTATTGGATGCAGGCGCTGAAAGTGCCCTTGTGGGTGTTTTCGTAATAACGGAAGGTGTCCTCATACTGCTTGTCGCCGGTTCCCAACACCACTACCTGGGTGTTGCCGTCCAGGACCTGAGGAATGATGGAGCTGACCAGGTCCAGGCCTTTCTGATTGGTGAGACGGGAGATCAAGCCGATCACAAACTTGCCTTCGTCTTCTTCCAAGCCCAGTTCTTTTTGCAGGGCCAGTTTGTTTTCCATCTTGTGGTCCAGCACGTTGCCCAGGCCGTAGTTCACCGCCAAAGCAGGGTCGGTTTCCGGGTTCCACATGCCGTAGTCGATGCCGTTGACAATTCCTCTCAGCTTGCCGCTGTGGTAACGCAGATGGTTTTCCAGATGCTCGCCGTATTCGCTGGTTTGAATTTCTTGGGCATAAGTATAGCTGACGGTGGTGATGCGGTCTGCGTAGGCCAGGCCGCCCTTGAGCATATTGGCATCTTCATAATCCTGTTTCAGTGCGCCCATGTTGAATACATAGTCGGGCAGGCCGGACCAATACTGAATGGTGGGAATGTTGTAGATGCCCTGGAAGCGGAGATTGTGAATGGTGAGAATGGACTTGGCG
>DVGY01000022.1 GCA_018712465.1 Candidatus Egerieicola pullicola
CATTCCCAACAGCAGTACCGGCAAAAACCAGCACAGGCGGGTGACCGGGTGAAAACGACTTTGCATACCGCACCTTCCTTTTCATTTTGCAATTAAGAGGGGACACTGTCCCCAGGGATCACCGTATAGGCGATTTGAATCACATCCCCATCCTGGATGGGCTGGCTGCTGACTCCCTGGGAGGAAAAATTCCCGTTCAGGTAGTATACCCAGCCGCTGGTGGAGCCGCAGGCCAATTCCCGCAATCCTCCGATTTGGCGAATATACTGCCCTGACCAAGAGGAAGTTGCCCTATACTCAATTCCATTGGCGTTGCACACCGCCTGAAACGCGTCCCACACCGTGGCGGAACCGGTAAACTCCCACTGGGTGGCCGGCAGCAGCATCCCATCTTCCGGCAGAGACAGTCCCAGATCCCCTGCATAGTTCAACGCCGTTTGGCAGGAAATGCTCACCGTCACGGTGTTGGTTTGGGGAACGTCCGGCTGGGGGGAATCCGGCTGGGAGGGGGCGGAAGAAGCCGCCTGCTGAGAGGAGACAGAGGGATTCTCCTGAGGTGCTTCTCCCGGGGAAGCAAGGGTCTGTCCCGGGACGTCCCCAGAGGAAGACGCCTGGCCTTGGGGTGTTTCTTCCCCTGCTGAGGAAGAAGAACCCGATTCCGTTGCAGGAGCAGCGGCGCCGGAACTGTCCTCCTGGGAACCTGCCGGCTGGGTCAGACTCTCCGACAGCTCCTCGCTCCACACGCTGCCCGTTCCCGTTTGGGAGGCCAGCCGCTGTTGGCGCTGCTGAGGCGTCTCGATGCGCACACAGCAAAAGCACACCGCCACCACTGCCGCCAGCAGAATGGCAATGCCGCCCAGCAGCCATCCTTTTTTCCGTTTGCCGGAACCAAATCCTTTCACTTTCCAACCTTCCTTACGCTCACTGCGCCCAGAACACCGGCCAGCAGCAGCGCGGCAACGGCGCCGCCCATCCACAGCAAGGCGTCATCGCTGGTGGCCGGGCTGGCTTCTCCGGCAGGCAGGTTTTCTGCCTCACTGGACTGCCCGTTTTGGGAAGGCGTTTCCCCGGCGGGAGTGGAGGTGGTCCCTTCCTCCGGCACGCTGGGGGTTTGTTCCGGCTGAGAAGGTGTTGCCGGGGTGTCTGCCTCCTGCTGTTCCAGCCAATCTACATAGGTCAGCAGCCCTTCCAACACGTCGGCGGTGGCCATCAGGTTGGGGGCGGCGTTGTTCAGATACCCAAAGGCGCCGGTATCCTGGATATAGTAGCGGTCCAGCAGCGCCTGGTAGGTTTGAGCCAGCTCTTCCCCAGAATACCGGCCGGAATCCGCCCAATCCGCCATGGCGGAAAGAGCCAGTCCGGTGGAATCGGCGTTGCTGGAAGTACTCCACTGGAAATCGGAATAATAGCTGCCGTCTGCCTGGCGGAGGGAATCCACAAAGGTCATGGCGTTTTCCGCCGCCTGAGCCACTCCGGCAACCTGGCCGGAATAAAGTTTGGCCCCCCGGCTCATCACCGCATTGTTGTCCACGCTGCAGCCCCAGTAATCAAAGGCCTGTTCCTCCTGATTGTAGTAGGACATCAGCCCTTCCGCCAGGGCGTCCTGCAGGGCCTGGGAACTGCCCAGCTGTTGGGCGCACCACAAAGCCCGGGCGATGTTGTAGGGGTTGTCGGCGGCAATGAATTGGGGGGTGCCCAAGGTTTCCGCCGCCTGTTCCATCTGGGCGGAAAGTTCCTTGTTGCCGGTTTCCTGAGCCAGCCAAGCGGCTCCCAGGGTGCCCACCAAGCTGGGGCTGGCCACCGGGTCGTAGTTATCATCGTAGCCCTGATAGACGGCAGCGCCGTAAGTCTCCAATTCCTCTGCCGCCTGGGTCAGGTAATTTTCCACCACAGTCCCGGCCTGTTCCAAGCCGCTGCGGTACAGCAGCTGCACCGTGGCCAAATCGCTGGCCGAATAGCCGGTGGAGGTAAAGTTTTCGGTAAGATACTCCGCCGCTGCGTCGGCGGTTTGCCGGACCTGGGCAGCGGTTACTGTTTCTTCTGCGCTGACCCCCAGGGTCATGACGCCGGCCACCAAAATCACGGCGGTGAAAGCGGCGCCCAGACGGCGGAAAATGGTTTTTGATTTCATACTGTTTGCTCCTTTTCTTTGGTTTGGACAGGAACAAAGAAACCCCTCACCAAATGTCGTGAGGGGCCATTCGTCTTTTGGAAACTGTCTTGCCCGGAGCAGACTGCTCCCCCGGACCGGCAAAACAGTCTGTCCCCGAGAAACGCCTCACCGCATTTCCCGAAGCTGGCAATTTGGGCAGATATCCTGACTTGACGGTTTCTTCCTCGCCCCGGCCTTCCCAGTTCCAAACAAACCAGTGGCAGTCATAGGGGTTTGTCGCCGCATACAGTAGGTGCAAGCTGTCACGGATTCTCACCGTGTTCCCTTTTCAGGGACAGGGAACTTCCCCGTCCCACCCAAATTGTTGACGCTTGTCCAGCAGGGATTATACCACACTTCCCCACCCCGGTCAACCTTGCACCGGTGGGCCTGCCATGCTATAATGATGATAAAGGCAGTCATTACGGTTCCCGCCTTGCCGTCCAAACACAGTGGCGGCATTTCGCCCGGCGGCGAAAACCGGTGGAAACCCGGCCGGATGTTTTTGGTATTGTAAAAACAGGCAGTTTCGATGGGAGGAATGTTATCATGGAATTCTTAGAAACACTGACCCAGCAGGCGAATCAGGCCATGACCCAGCTTTTGGAGCAGGCCCACACCAAGCCGGGACAGATTGTGGTGGTGGGCTGTTCCTCCAGCGAGGCGGGAGGTTACCGCATCGGTTCCCACTCCGCTTTGGAGATCGCCCAAGCCATTTTCGACGGCCTGTATCCGGTGGTGCAGCAGCATGGAATGTATCTGGCGGCCCAGTGCTGCGAGCATTTAAACCGGGCCTTGATTGTGGAAGAAGAATGTATGGAAAAGTACGGGTTAGAGCAGGTCAATGCGGTTCCCCAGCCCAAAGCAGGGGGCAGCTTCGGTACCACCGCCTGGGCCCGATTCTCCCACCCGGTGGCGGTGGAAAGGATCCAAGCCCACTGCGGCATGGACATCGGCGACACCCTCATCGGAATGCACCTGAAACCGGTGGCAGTGCCCCTTCGTCTGGATCTGGACCACATCGGCCACGCCCACTTAGTCTGCGCCCGCACCCGGGTCAAGTTTACCGGCGGCAGCCGGGCGGTGTACCAGGAAGATCTGCTGTAACGGGAAAGGAGCAAGGGAATGAAGCGATATGTTTGGCTCATTGTAGCGGCCGTGGGCCTTTTGGTCTGCGTTTTGACCCATGTTTATGAGCTGCTCTTCGGACAATTGGGCTTCTGGATCTATCTGATCCTGATGGGAGTCAGCCTGGTGCTGATGCTCATCGGGGTGATCCTGGGACTGATCCGGGTCTTTTCCAAAAAGCACAGCACCACCCTCCAACCATAACCAACGGACAAAGGAACACTCCAATGGTCTGGGAACCTCTCCCTTCCATTGGAGTGTTTTTTTCTGGCTATTTTCTCAAATTTTCGTTCTTATTCTCTCAGCAGTTTTCCCCAGACGGCCTCTCCCCCATCGGTCAAACCGGTGAAGCAGATGGTGGGGCGGCTGTTTTCCAGATCGTAGCATTTCAGCACCCGGCCGGTGACGGTCTGTTTTTTGCCCTGGATGGTCAACAGGTTCTGTTCCGGGTCATACTGATAGGTCATGGCCTTTTTGTCCATCCAAGTACCGGTGCCGTCCTCCTTCAAAACCCCGGGCTTTCCCTTTTTGGGACGGTCGTTCTTTTCCGGGAAATGGATGAATTCCCAGTTCCCCGGCAGGCAGCTGGCGGGGATGCATCCCTGATCTTCCCCGGCAAAATCCTCCGGGCTGAACACCGGCCAGCCCTCTACAAACACCATCTGACGGATCATCATAAAGTGTTTGGTAAAGCTGGTTTTGCCGTCCCAGGTGTGGCGCTTGGAATAGGCTTTGGCGCCGTCCCGGACATGGTGGCAGAAATAATACCGTCCGGTGTCGGGATCGTAAAAAGGCACGCCGTGGCCGGGGCCCCGGAATCCCCCGTAGGTCCAGTTGGGGGTGGTGGTGTCCGCATAGGGGTCGGCGGCGGTAAACTGATAGCTGCCTGCCAGCTTCACCCCCATGGTATCCCCAATCATGGAGCGGCCCTGGAAATCCACATAAGGGCCGGTCACCGTCCGGCTTCTGGCCACCCGGATGTCATAGCCGTCGCCCAGCCAGCCGTAGGACAAAAACAGGTAGTAGTATTCTTCCTCCGGGTTGTAGATCACCGCTGCCCCTTCCGGGCCGTCCACGGTGTTGTGGCCTTTCCGTGCCAGCAGAGTGCCCAAATCCCGGGCATTGCCGTTTAACGGCATTCCGGTTTGAGGATCCAGTTGTTTGGCAAAGATGCCGCCGAAGAAGGAGCCGTAAATCATGTACTTCTCCCCTTGGGGGGTGTCCACAATGTGGGCATCAATGGCGTTGGGCAGGGTGTCGTCGGTGTCCCAAGTGTCCATCACCACGCCCCGGTTGACAAAGGGACCTTCCGGCTTTTGGCTTACCGCCAGCCAGATTTTGCTTTCGCTGCTGCCAAAGGCACGGGTGGAGGAATAATACATCCGATATTCCCCGTGGGTGTATTCCACAAAGGGAGCCCAAAAGCTGGGAGTGGGTTTGCGGTTTCCGTTTTGCTTGGCCTGTTCAATGGAGGCCTCGTCCAACACGGTATCCAGATATTCCCAATGAACTAAATCCCGGCTGCGGCGAAGGGGAATGCCCTGCTTTGGCTTGGAGTCGGTGCAATAGGAGAGATACCAGCCGGTCACCGGATCCTTCATGAGACCGGGATCGTGACTTTCAAAGGTGGGGTTCTTGCTGCGGTCGTACACCCCTAATTTCTTCATAGGGGGCTGCTCCGGCAACTGGAGCTTCTCCAAAGGAGACATAACGATACTTCCTTTCCGGGAAAAAAGAATCGCGGCGAAGCCGAAACCTCGCCGCGCAGGCATTCTGTCTTAGGCGCCTGGTAAGCTTTTCAGCTTACGGGCTATTGTAGCAGAGTCATTTCCCAGATGCAAGTCGTCAAATTAACAGAATTTACCCCAGTGTGTGATGCCATTATTGTCGATACCGGTGAATACCATGCTGGCCTTCCAGTTTTCGAAATCCCAGCAAGGCAGCACCTTGGCATTGATGGTGGTGCCGTTGTCCAAGGAGATCACCAAACTGCCGTCGGACTCATTGTAGGTGTAGTTGCCCTTTTCGCCGCCGATGGTAGCGGTGCCGCCGCCGTTTTCATATTTGCCCAGTTTGCTGTGGACCGAGTAGACCATATCATTCT
>DVGY01000023.1 GCA_018712465.1 Candidatus Egerieicola pullicola
GCCTTCATAGGTCAAATTGGTGTTGTAAAGCAGATTGTTCACATTGTCGAAAACAGCCACGATAAAGTTGCCGTCTACTTCGACACGGTTGGTTTCACCGATGAGGTTGCCGTCTGCATCGTAGAGCTTGATGGTCTGCCCCGCAGCCAAAGCGGCCCGGAGATTGGCCAAAAAGGTATCATCGTTGCGGTAGAAGGCAATCTGCACCCGGAGAGTTCCGTCCTGATAGGTGGCGGAAGAAACGCTTCCGGAAGGCAGAGTTCCTGCATAGGAAACAGTGGTCACAGGACCAGTCGGTGCGGTTGTACCGGTATTGGTATCGGTGGTGGTATTGTCCCGGTTGTTATCCAACAGGCTGCCACCCGGAAGAGCCATTTCTTCGGTGACAGTTTCATAGGTAATCAACCGGTCGGTTCTCTCAGCCATATCATAGCCGTTGAGAAGCAGGATGGTCACCACGCAGCCAACAATGCCCAGCAGAACAACCCAGCCGATAATCACACTGATCACATTGACTTTTTTCCCGAAAAAGGATTTCAGTTTTTCCATCAATGGATTCCTCCTTGCTTGGGGTTAGTATAGATGGGACGGATGTTTATTCTTTGGGCTTCTTGGAAACCACCTGCAGGATCACGATCGCACCCACACCCAGAACAACCAGGGCTGCAACCACGATCCACAGAATCATGATGGCGGTGCCGTTATCATGGCTTTCCACTACTTCGGTGACGCTTTCGCTGACCGTAGAAGTGGTGGTGGTCACTGCGTTGCTGACGCCGGCCAGAGGAGAAATGGTAAGCACCATATCGCCGGTCTTTTCGGTATCAAAGGTGACGTAGCCGTTTTCTACCACCAAATCAGTGCTGATGGGTTCCAGTTCCTGAGTCTCTTCATTATAAATGTAGAGGTACAAAGGCTGGCTGTCAGCGTACATATCGCCAACATACACCTGGATGGTGGCTTTACCGGGCAGATCGCCCTTATTGGAGAAGTTCAGGATGTAGGGGTAGTAATCGGATCCCACCAAAGCAGAGATGGCATCGTTGGTGCCGTTGGTCACGATTTCCAAGTTCACTTCTTTGCTGGCATCGGTGATGTCGGCGCCGCTGAAGGTCCAGTTGTAAAGCAGCTGATTGCTGGAGTTTACCACGTCCAGGCTCAGGGAGTTACCGGAATTCTGCAATGCAGAGAACACACCGCTGGTCAGGGTGGTAGGAGCAGAAGCAGCCACTTCGGTTTCCGCTTCGCTGCCCACACTGGATTCGATGGCGCTCAGGTTAAATTCGGGCTCTACTTCCACGGTTACAGTCTCAGCAGCGCTGCCTTGACCGGGAGTGGGGGTAGTAGTGCTGGTGCCGTTATCGTTGATCCCAGTGTTGTTGCCGCCGCCGGGGCCGATGGACACTCCGCCGCCGCCGCTCTGTGCCATAGAAGCGATTTCGCCGGCACTCAAAGCGCCGTCATATACATTGACGTCGCTCATCAAGCCGTTGTAACCCATCTTGCTGTCAGAAGCTTTGTTGGAACGGCCCAGGTAAAGTTTAAAGTTGGAGGCATCCTTGTTGCTGACCAGGTTGGACCAAGAGGTGCCGATGTTGGTGGAAGCGTACAGGCTGCCGTCCACATACAGGCTGGCAGTGCTACCGGACACGGTGCAGGCAATGTGCACCCAGGTGCCGCCGGCCATCGCCTTGGTACCTTCACTGGGAGATTTGCAGACGTAGTCGTCGGCGGTGGTGGTGGAAGCAGAGGCATTTTCATACATGCAGAAGCCCATACCGTCGATGGCGGCTGCGCCGGTGATTTCATTGTTCTTCATGCCCAGGGGGGTGAAGTAGAAACAGGAAGCAGCGCCGGTGGAGCTTTCATAACCGAAGTCGAAGACCCGCTGCCAGTGCAGCTGAGAAGAGCCTTCTTCGCCCCGCCAATACAGCCAGCCGGTCCAGGAAAATCCGGAGCCGTTCATCCAGCTGGTATTGGTGATTTCCACGTAGTCGCTGTTGCCGGCAGGAAAGTTCATGCCGGTTTTGGTGACGCCGTTACCATCCGATTGGCTGGTAGGAGTCATCTGATTTTTCAGCATGCCTGCCGTTTCGGCATTGGCGGAGTTGATGGTGCCCTCCGACGTAATGATGTTGACTGCCGTTGCCGCCTTGGTCTGCGTCGGTGCAGGGGAAGCGAGCAGGGGAGTCGCCACCAAAGCCAGAGCCACAATCAGCGCCAAAAAGGAAGCAACGAGTTTGGATGCTTGTGTCTTCATAATAACGATCCTCTCTATCAATGTGATTTCGTTTTCAAGCAGAAGAGCTCCGCCTGAAAACACTTCCAGGGAAGGCGTCCCGTCATTTTTTCCCAAGATTCCGACCTATCTTATGAAAAAAAGGACAAACAATCCCCTATTTACCTCCTCATGATAACACAGTTTTTCGTATAATGTCAATAGTTGTTTCCTTCCCTTTCCCTGTCTTTTTTGGCAGTTTGACTTGACGATAACCAGTTTGTGGTCAAAATCAGCCAAAACCAAGCAAAACCGCTCATATCAACGCTTTATCGTTAGTGAATTCTACTAAGAACAAAACCGGATTCTTGTTGGAAATCACAAAAGTCAAAGGCTTACTTGCGCACTTTTGAAGGTTTACACAATATGACGGCGTTTTCAGAATTTCATCGCCAAATACTGGAAAGAAATTTTTCCCCTTTGTTTTTCCACAAAAAACAACAATAGTTCTATCTATGCGAAACAAAACAACAAAAACCGGAGCCTTCCCAAATTGGGACGCTCCGGCAAATATTTATGGAAAGGGATGCAGATTTACTTCATGGTATCCGGTGTAATCAAATCGTACTGGTCGCAGTACTCCACGTTGGCGGCGTCCACCTGATCGTACACCCAATCTGCAAAGGTATCGCTCTGATCCGCCTGCTGGGCAGCCAGGGACTGGGCGGTTTCCTGAATGTCCTCTTCGGTGAGAGGCACCCGCTTGACGATATGGTAGCCGTAGCTGGTTTTGATAATGCCGCTGACCTCATTGAGATCCAAGCTCTTGACCGTATCCTCAAACTGCTG
>DVGY01000024.1 GCA_018712465.1 Candidatus Egerieicola pullicola
TTGAGGTGCTTTGTGGCGTCGGAATATAATTCTTCGCGCCAATTTTCCCGAAGATACTCGTCACATTTCATAAGAAACACGACTGGATATACCACCTGCATGGTGGGGAATTTATGCCCCATCTTTACGGATGGAAGCTCAAAGTCTGAGCCTATTTTTCCTGCTAAAGCGTCGATGACGCCGAGAGCGGCATAGTACTGTCCGCTCACGGGCAATTTTTCATAAGTTTTGTAATCCATTATTTTCATCCTTTCATAATTAGTTTTTCGATATAGGCCGAAAAATTCAGCCCGTTTTCTTTTGCGTCGGATTCCGCTTTTTCGGCGGCTCGCTCTGTCAGGGAAACCGATCGGATAATCCGGCCTTCTTGGACATTAAATGCCGCTTCATATTCGTCGGCATTCAAGTTTTTTTCGGCCCATTCTCGGGCGGATTCTTCGGACAGGGGAATAATTTCTTCCCCGCCGGTCCATCGGTCGCCATCGATTTGCCTTGCGAATCTGGTTTTTGCACCTCCGAAACAGTGCAAAAAGAACTCCCCGGTCCTTTTTCTATACAGGTTTTCACCCGTATAGAAAAGATCATTTAGGAGGTTTTCATCCCAACCTCCGATTAATTTTGCGGAATCCGTATCATACCGCTTCCCGCTGATGATTTTTTTCACTTCGTTCCACCTCCTGCCTTTGATCGTAGTATATCATAAATTATTATTTTTCGCAATGCAAAATTGAGCAAAATAATAAAAAGGATATTCGGGTTCGTTTGTGGAAGATACGAAAATTATTGTTTTGTAAAATAAAAAGAAAGCTACTCCGTTTTGGAGCAGCTTTCTTCATCTGTGCAAAGCCGATACCAACAAAATTACATTGCTGTATATGATGTAATGGTTCGACTTTGCGCTATTTGGTGCCGGTGGCCGGACTCGAACCGGCACGGTGTCGCCACCGGTGGATTTTGAGTCCACTACGTCTGCCAATTCCATCACACCGGCATTTTTGCGGTTGGTTGAACTGATTCAAAGAACTTGTCTCGGCTCAACGAATGTCAGTATACCACACCGCAGGAAAAAATGCAAGTACTTTTTTTAATTTATTTCATTTTCAAACAAGGGAGTGGAAAAATACCGTTCGGCGGTGTCCGGAAGTACCGTCACTACCGTCTTTCCCTTGCCTAACTTTTTGGCTAACTGTAATGCCGCCGCCACATTGGTGCCGCTGGAAATTCCGCACATCAGTCCTTCTAACCGCGCCAGGTCTTTGGAGGTGCGGATGGCTTCCTCGTCAGAGACAATGTAGATGTGGTCGTAGATCTGCTGGTTGAGAATGCCGGGAATTACGCCGTCTCCAATCCCCATCTGTAAATGGGTGCCTACGGTGCCGCCGGCTAAAATGGCTGCATTTTCTGGCTCTACCGCCCAGATTTCAATGTCGGGATTCAGGGCCTTCAGTACTTCGCCGATACCGGTGATGGTACCGCCGGTGCCGATGCCGGAGCAGAAACCGTGGATGGGTCCGGCGACCTGCTCTAAAATTTCCAAACCGGTGTGATGCCGGTGGGCCATGGGATTGGCGGGATTTTCAAACTGCTGGGGCACAAACACCCGGGAGTCTTCTGCTGCCATTCGCAGGGCAGTGGCCAGGCATTCTTCAATGCAGTCTCCAATGTTTCCTGCATCGTGGATCAGAATCACTTCCGCTCCGTAGTGAGCCACTAATTTGCGCCGCTCTTCACTGACCGAATCGGGCATGATAATGATGGTGTGGTATCCCTTTACCGCTCCGATCAGCGCCAGACCAATACCCTGGTTGCCGCTGGTTGGCTCTACAATGATGGTGTCCGGCTTGATAATGCCCTGTTGTTCTGCCTTTTCAATCATGTTTAAGGCAGTGCGGGTTTTGATGGACCCGCCTACATTCAACCCTTCAAACTTCACCAGCACTTCAGCGGAGTCCGGGTCGTTCATTCGGTTGAGCCGCACCATGGGGGTGTGTCCTACCGCTTCCAAAATATTGTTATAGATCATCTTGCTTCCTCATTTACTCTAAATTCTCTGCTGTTTTGCTTACAGCTGAAATTCTTCCGGGTCGTATTCCGGCAGCACCGCCGGGGGTTTGGGTTTCCGCAATAGGGGATCGTACTCAAACCGGCGGCAGCTGTAGTAGGGAGCCACAGCCCCCCGTTTTTCACAAAAAATCATCTGGCCGTCGGCACTTTCGGTGCCGTTGGCGCAATAGACGCAGGCCGGCTCGATCTTTGCTCCAAATAATTCCACCCTGCGTATCCTCCTTTTTCTGCAAATTCTGCCATTAGGCGCCAGATGACATTGTATCACGTTTTCCGGCGCTTGACAACAAAAAGATTGCCAGTACCACCATCAACCCGCTGCCCAAAGGAGTGGCGGCGGATAAGGCGGCCATTCCGGCCGGTGCGGTAAAGCTGCCGAAGCATTCCGCCGCCTGTTGGGGCAGCAAGGGGTAGCAGAGGGCGCAGAATCCGGCGCAGAATAAACCAATGGGAAGCCGGGTCAGGAGATACCATTTTAGGGAAATTCCGGTGCCGCCCACCAGCAGGGCATTTTGGCAGAAGACGCAGATTCCCCCAAAGGCGGCAAAAAAACCAAGACGGCAGAAGATTTCAAACCCGGATACTCCTTCCGGTAAACGGAAGCAGCCATTGGTCACTTCCGCCAAGCCTCGTGCCGTCCAGTCCCAGAGCGGGGAAAGGGGCAGCAGATCCAAAAGGGGGAATAATCCGCTGCATAAGATCACCGTGCCGCAGATGCCTCCTAAAATTCCCAAACTGTTCCGAAGGGAGAAAAAGAAGTTGCCTGCATTGGGCAATGGTAAGGGTGGGGGTAAGGAATCCCACTTTTCTTTTACTCGCAGCAACGCCGCCAAGAGCAGTGCTGCAGTCAACTGGCTCAACCAAAGGATGATCCCGGCGAAAACGCTGCCCAGCACCTGGCCTCCCACTCCCTGGATCAAAAAAGCCGGACTGCTCCAACTGCAAAAACAAAGCATTTTAGAGGCCTGCTTGGGGTCCATCTGGCCCTGTCGGACCAATCCCGCCAGCAAAGCCGCTCCCACCGGATAGCCTCCCAGAAGAGAAAACAACAGCACCCCGCAGCCTGCGCTGCCCAGTCCCAGTACCGGCCGCCCTACCAGGGACACTCCTTTTCCCAGCCAGGTAAGGATTCGGGTAGAACCCATCCAGTTGGTGAGGACGGTAAAGAGGAAGAGGGAAGGAATCACTGTGGTCAGGCAGAGGACAATGCCGTTGCGCACCCCTTCCGACAAAATCCCCCCCAGCCACAACATACCTGCCAGCAGCAGCACACTGAAGATAGAGATGAAGACTGCCTTTACCCGTCCCATGCCGCATCCCTCCCGGTGAAAAGATATGCCTGTGGCCTTTTCTCCATACCTGGGCATGGTTTTTGCCGCCGGAACATACTTTGAAGGGAAAGGGGGAACAGGCATGGAACATTCCCGGATTTTTGGCGAACTGCAAACCGATTATCCCTCGATCTGGATCCAGCGGGATCAGGCCCTTTGGATGGAAGGGGAGTTTCAAATGAAGGTACTGGAATCCCAACGCTTGGTGTTGGAAACCCAAGGACTTCGGCTTTCCATCTTTGGAACTGGGCTTCAAGTGTCTCAGCTTTCTGTTGATTCCCTGCGGGTCAGCGGAACCTTGCAGCGGCTGGATTGGGAGGTGCTGGAATGAACCATTCTTCCTTTTTGCGGTTTCTGGGAGGCACCGTCACTCTATCGGTAAAGGGTTACGGCAAGCTGCGGTTGGTGGAACGTTGCCGTCAGCAAGGAATGCACCCGTTGCTGGTGGTGCCTGGAGAGGAAGAAGTCCGGCTCACCCTCTGGTACTGTGACCGGAGAAAATTTCCCGATTTGGCAGAGCAGGCAGGGGTGGAGTGGAAGGAACTGGAACAACAGGGACTTCCTGTTCTTTTGGCCGGGTACCGCCGCCGGTACGGGCTTTGGATTGGAATTTTACTTGCTGCCGCTTTTTTGATTTACACCCAATTTTTTGTTTGGGAAATCTATCTGGACACTTCCGATCCCGTCCAAGAGGCTTTGGTCTGGGAGTATCTGGAGGAAGCAGGCATTGATTTGGGCACTCCCTGGAGTCAGGTGGATACCCAGGGAGTAGCGCAACGGTTGTTTTTTGCGAATCGCAATACCTCT
>DVGY01000025.1 GCA_018712465.1 Candidatus Egerieicola pullicola
AAAGAGTGGGCTGGTTCTGTAATTGTAGTTTTCCTCCGTCATAGTTACCTCCGAAAATCGTTTTATTAGAACATATGTTCTATTTCGGATGGTATGGTATTTTTGGAATTTTGTCAAGTACTTTTGAAAAAATTTGGAGGAAAATAAAAAAACCGGCTGCACCCTTTTGGACACTGCCGGTTTCTTTGGTGATCCACTGGGGATTCGAACCCCAGACCCTTTGATTAAAAGTCAAATGCTCTGCCAACTGAGCTAGTGGATCATCTATAATAATCGGAGCAGACTAAACTGATTCCAATGGTAAGTTCCCGCTCCGTTATTTTTCGTACTTGCCTACTATACCATTCTTGTTCGATCTTGTCAACACTTTTTTTCAAAAAATTTTGTTTTCCGGTTTTTTGCCGGGAAGAAGGGGAAAAATGGGGTGGATTTTCGGCGGTTTGTCTCCATTACCCTCTTTTTTTTCCCGAGGGGATTTGTTATAATGACTGTATTCAGACCTTTTATTGCAGTTACTGGAGGAGAGAATTTGTCCAAAGATAAATCTTTGATCCGCAATTTTTCCATTATCGCCCACATCGACCACGGCAAATCCACCTTAGCGGACCGGATGCTGGAACTTTCCGGCAGCGTTGCCCAGCGGGAGATGGAAGCCCAGCTGTTGGACGATATGGACATCGAACGGGAACGGGGCATTACCATCAAAGCGCGTGCCGTAAAATTGGATTATGAAGCCCTGGACGGAAAAACCTATGAATTTAATTTGATCGACACCCCCGGCCATGTGGACTTTCATTATGAAGTGTCCCGGTCGTTAGCCGCCTGTGAGGGAGCGGTGCTGGTGGTGGACGCATCCCAGGGCATTGAAGCCCAAACCTTGGCCAACACCTATCTGGCCATTGACAACGATCTGGAAGTGGTACCGGTCCTGAATAAAATCGACCTGCCCGGCGCCGACCCGGAGCGGGTGAGCCAGGAAATTGAGGACGTCATTGGCATTCCTGCTTTGGACGCACCTCGGATCAGTGCGAAAACCGGGGAAAATGTCCGGGAAGTGATGGAACGGATCATCCGGGATATTCCTGCCCCGTCAGGAGACGATCAGGCGCCGCTGCAAGCATTGATTTTCGACTCCTATTACGATTCCTACAAAGGAGTTATTGTCTACATTCGCATTAAGCAGGGCAAGGTGAAGGTAGGGGACACCATCCGGATGATGGCTTCCGGCGCCTGCTTCACCGTGGTGGAGCTGGGTTACATGGGCGCTAAAACCCCCATCCCCGCCCAAGAGCTCACCGCCGGGGAAGTGGGCTACATTGCCGCTTCCATTAAGAATATCTCCGATACCACAGTGGGCGATACCGTGACCCTGGACAACGATCCTGCGGACGCCCCGCTGCCCGGTTACCGGAAAGCGCAGCCCATGGTGTTCAGCGGCATTTATCCGGCGGACGGCGCCAAGTATCCAGATCTGCGGGATTCTTTGGAAAAGCTGAAACTCAACGATGCTGCCTTGAGCTTTGAGCCGGAAACCAGTAAAGCTTTGGGCTTTGGCTTCCGCTGCGGCTTTTTGGGCTTGCTCCACATGGAGATCATCCAAGAGCGGCTGGAACGGGAGTTTAATTTGGATCTGATCGTCACGGCTCCCAGCGTGGTGTATGAAATTGTCACCACGGCAGGGGAGACACTGAAGGTGGATAACCCCGCTAACTACCCGGATCCCGGCACCATTGCCCAATCCAGGGAACCCTTTGTAAAAGCGGACATCTTCACCCCGGTGGACTACGTGGGCAGCATTATGGAGCTGTGCCAGGACCGCCGAGGGGTGTTTGAAACCATGGAGTATCTGGACGAGACCCGGGTGGAGATGCACTACCAGCTTCCTTTGAACGAAATTGTCTACGACTTTTTCGATGCGCTGAAGAGCCGCACCAAAGGCTATGCCTCCTTTGACTACGAACTTTCCGGTTATCGGGATTCTCAGCTGGTCAAGCTGGATATTCTGTTGAACGGTGAGATTGTGGATGCCCTGAGCTTTATTGTCCACAAGGATAAGGCCTATCCCCGGGCACGGCGGATTGCGGAAAAGCTGAAGGAAAACATTCCCCGCCAGCTTTTCGAGGTCCCCATCCAAGCAGCCATTGGCGGCAAGATCATCGCCCGGGAGACGGTGAAGGCCATGCGCAAGGATGTGCTGGCCAAGTGCTACGGCGGCGACATCACCCGGAAAAAGAAGCTGTTGGAAAAGCAGAAGGAAGGCAAAAAGCGGATGCGCCAGTTAGGCACGGTGGAAGTGCCTCAGGAAGCCTTTATGGCGGTGCTGAAGCTGGATACCTGAATTTATGAAAGTTGCAGGAGGCGACGGAATGAAGAAGAAAAAACTGCTTCACATTGTTGTGACGGTAGTCTGGATTGCAGTGCTGGTGCTGTTGGCCATCTTCCAGATGCCCTATCAGGTGAACCGGATCCAGATCCAATACGAAAGCGCTGCGGCGCTGGACGCATCCCAGATGACCTTGCGCTATGAATCCGATGGGCAGTTCGGTTATGCCGGCGGAGACGGCTTTTTGGCCGGAGGCGGCGTGATGCCTCAGTGCTACACCGATACCTCTACCATTGCCAATGACGGTGGTTACGCGGATTTTCTGTTGAGCGTCAATCTCAACGACGTCCGCCCCGACCAAATCCGCTTGGATAACTGCGGCGGCCCTTATGACATTACCATTTCCGCCATCCGCTTTTACCAGGGGGACAAAATGCTCTACACCATTGAGGGGGAGGAGCTTTCCCAGGTGTTTTCCACCAATGAACTCATCACCATGACCCAGGAAGAAAACGGCATTCACTTGGTGGCCCAGGATTCCACTGGGGATTTGAACGACGGTTTTCTGATCTCTCAAAATGGGTTTGCCGGGCTGCTTGGCAGTCACACCCAGCATTATTCCTGGTATCATCTGGTGATGGCGCTGGTGTACACCCTGATCTGGGCGGTGATTCTCTTTGGCTCCCAGGTGGTGAATAAACTGGAAGCCCGTCCGGTGAAGCAAAAAGCCTAAAATAGAAGGAAATGTTTGCCTCGAAAAATTTTTTCGGGGCATTTTTTCTGCCTTTTCGGGCAAAAACCCCAGTAGGACAGCCAATTTTCAAAGAGAAGAAAACAAAGAAAGTTTTTCACTTCTTTCCCCGGTTTTTACTTTACAACGGACAGAATACGTGATAAAATGTAACCGTATCAAAGTGCCAGAAACCGGCAGGCCGATGTTTGGTTCGGCCAAGGCGGGTTTGCCCGCCGGGAAAAAGGGAAGCGGCACTTAAATTCATAAGGAGGACACATCCAATGGCTATCAAAAGAAAAATGAAAACGATGGATGGTAATACCGCTGCGGCGTATGTCAGCTATGCATTTACCGATGTAGCGGCAATCTACCCCATCACCCCCTCTTCCCCCATGGCAGACGTGACCGATAAATGGGCGGCCCAGGGCAAGAAAAACCTGTTCGGCGAAACGGTCAAGGTAACAGAAATGGAATCGGAGGGCGGCGCCGCCGGTGCGGTTCACGGTTCTCTGACTGCCGGTGCGTTGACCACCACCTACACCGCTTCCCAGGGCCTGCTTTTGATGATCCCCAATATGTATAAGATTGCCGGCGAGCTGCTCCCCGCCGTCATCGATGTTTCTGCCCGTGCACTGGCCAGCCATGCGCTGAGCATCTTCGGCGACCACCAGGACGTTTATGCCTGCCGTCAGACCGGTTTTGCTATGCTGGCTTCCACCAATGCACAGGAAATCATGGACTTGGGCGCTGTGGCTCACCTGTCCGCCATCAAGGGCCGGGTTCCCTTCCTGCACTTCTTTGATGGTTTCCGCACCAGCCACGAATATCAGAAAGTTGCTGTGTGGGACAACGAAGATCTGGCTGATATGCTGGACTATGACGCAGTCAACGAATTCCGTCACCGCTCCTTGAACCCGGAACACCCGGCACAGAGAGGTACTGCTCAGAACCCCGACGTGTTCTTCCAGGCAAGAGAAGCCAGCAACAAGTACTACGATGCTCTGCCCAGCGTGGTAGAAGATTACATGAACCAGGTCAATGAAAAGTTGGGCACCAACTACGGCCTGTTCAACTATGTGGGCGCTCCCGATGCAGAACACGTCATCGTGGCTATGGGCAGTGTCTGCGACACCATCGGCGAAGCGATTGACTACCTGAACGCCAACGGCGAAAAGGTTGGTCTGGTGAAGGTTCGTCTGTACCGTCCCTTCGTCGGTGACAAGCTGGTAGAATGTTTGCCGGATACCGTAAAGCAGATCAGTGTTCTGGACCGCACCAAGGAGCCCGGCGCCATCGGCGAGCCCCTGTACCTGGATGTGGTGGCTGCTCTCAACGGCACCAAGTTCAACAATGTTACCATCTTCGGCGGCCGCTACGGTCTGGGCAGCAAGGACACCACCCCCGCTCAGATCATCGCTGTATACCGCAATAAGGACAAGAAGCGCTTCACCATCGGCATCAACGATGATGTGACCTACCTGTCCCTGCCCATCGGCGAAAATCCGGACACCACCCCGGCTGGCATCAAGAGCTGCAAGTTCTGGGGCCTGGGCGCAGACGGTACCGTTGGCGCCAACAAGAACTCTGTTAAGATCATCGGTGACCACACCGACATGAACGTACAGGCTTACTTTGACTATGACTCCAAGAAGTCCGGCGGCGTCACC
>DVGY01000026.1 GCA_018712465.1 Candidatus Egerieicola pullicola
CATGGGCACCGTGGCCCCCAACCCTCACTACACCGAAGCGGTGGCCAAAGAGTGCATGGAGACCATTTTCCTGCCCACCGTCCGGGCTATGGAAGCGGAGGGCTGCCCCTTTGCCGGCTGCCTGTACTTTGGCCTGATGCTTACCCCCAAGGGACCCAAGGTGATTGAATACAACTGCCGGTTCGGTGACCCTGAAACCCAGGTGGTGCTGCCTCTGCTGAAAAGCGACCTGCTGGACATTTTTGTAGCAGTAAGCCAGGGCAAGCTGGACAGCGTGCCGGTGGAATTTGCCACCGACGAATACGCAGCCTGTGTGGTAGAAGCCAGCGGCGGCTATCCTCAGAGCTATGAAAAAGGCAAAGTAATTCAAGGGCTGGACGAGAATGGCCAGTGTGCCGGCGTCACGGTATACCACGCCGGGACCAAGTACGAAAACGGCCAATTCCTCACCAGCGGCGGACGGGTGCTGGGCCTGACAGCCACCGCCAAGACCCTGCCCGAAGCTTTGGAAAAAGCCTACCAGGCAGCGGACAAGGTGACCTTTGAAAAGATGCACCTGAGAAAAGACATCGGCCAGCGGGCATTGCAGGCGTTATAAGTTTCCTCTTACAAAAGCAAGGCATCTGCGAAAAATGCAGGTGCCTTTTTGTTTTGTCTCTCCTTCCAAAACAACAGCATTCCTAGTTGACAAGAAATCTTGATTGCCATATAATATTTTTCGTAAAACAATAAATGTATTCTGAAAGAAGAGATTTCAATGAAAACCAAGCGCTGGAAATTTGCCCTTTCCCTGCTGGTGTCCCTAATGCTTTTTGCCGTCCTGCCCTGGGGAGGCGTTCTTCTTCCCGGCGACGGGCTGGGCCTAGCCTATGGTTTTTACATTTACCTGCCCGGGTTGGTAGTGCTTCCCATTGTGTTTGGAATCATTTTAGGCCGCCAGGCGGGGAGATGGGACGCAAAAAAGATCGATTTGATGCTGTGGGCGGTTGGGCTGTTTCTGCTCCACCTGGGTGCCTACTGCCTTCCCCAGGTCCTTTGGTGCCTCACCAGTGGGACGGATTTATGGTACGCCTTTGATCTGTTTTACCTGCTCTCCGCTGTTGGGCTTGGGACAGTATTTTTCGCTGCCTCCCTGCTCACCCGCACCTAAGAGTGAAACCCAACATTTATTTCCCTGGAAAGAATTACACACCTGGACACTGGTAAAATTCATATTTTTAAAAGGTACGTACAATTTATGAAAACATTTTCAGCTTGCGAAAATGTACAAAATTTTTCAGTTTTTTCTACTTTGCTTTTAAAATCAACCTTGTTATACTAAAGATGGGAAAAATATCGAAAACTGTCCGGTGGGGGCAGAAAAAAGGAGGGACTCTCATGACCAAAACAGAAAAACGGTTCCTGGCCATTCTTCTTACCGGAGTTGGAGTAATGATTGCTGCCGGAATTGCTGTGGTGCTGCTCACCATGTACCGGCTGATATGGAGCAATCCCTTTGGAGTGAAATTAATCAACGGCCTCCAACAGGTGCAGAGCTGCTGGATCCAGGACGGAGCCAGCATGGACAGCGCTTCCTGGGAGCTTCCCCTACCTATGTACCGCTTCACCCCTGGACCAGAATGGACCCAAACCCAAAATGCCCAGGATACCGCCAACCGGATGAGCTGGGAATATCAAGATACATACCAAAACCAGCAGGGAGGCACCCTGACCTTTTCCCAGGAAATCGCCATTGAGGGAGAATATCAATTTGCCCAGCGCATGGAGATGGAGGGGGACACCCATCTGTTTTTCTACCAAGGCCCCAGCGATATTTGGGCAGAGGACACCGTCACCCGAATTTTCTGGATCCATGAAGGTTCCCTGCTGACCATCACCCGAAGCGGACTGGTTTCGGATCAAGAAATGCTGGAATTGTTCCGGCAGGTGGATTATGACACTCTCCGCCAGCCCAATGCCAGACCCTTTACCCTCCATCAAGAAATAGAGGAAGAAACGGACGAGAACGGGATTCTCCTCACCTACCGCCACTATTTCTTGGAAGGCAACCCGGAAGTTCCCCCAGACGGCACCTTCTGCGCTCTGCCCTCTCCTCCCACAGGGTATACCTTAGATGACAGTCAATGGCTGCAACCCCAGTTCGTTGCCGCAGACCAACTCACCCAGTTTTACCGCTGTTACCCCAACCGACTGCTGCAATACGACTGCTGGATGGGGATTCAAGGGCCTTTTTCCCTGCTGTTTGTGCCGGAAGGGACAGAAGTGCAGGAGGTTTCGGTCAAGGGGAATCCTGGGCTGATTTGCTCTTCCTCCGGCCAATGGAGTATCATCTGGTGGGACCAATACCGGGTCATGCAGTTTTCCAGCAGTCAATTCTTGACACCGGAAGTACTGCTTCAACTGGCAGAACAGGTGGAACCGATCCAAGAAATGGAATAGGCAAAAAGGAAGCAAAAGAAGACAGACCATCCAGAAGGCAGAAACGGTAACCCCAAAGAAAGGGGGTAAAATCCATGACCAAATCGCAAAAACAACTGGTTGCTGGCATTGCAGCGGCGGCAGCGCTGATTGCCGTCCTATTGACGGTCTTTCTGCTTGCCTCCCGCCCCAAGAGAGAACAGGCGTTTGAAATCACTAGGGAAGAAGAAACGGGACAGATTCAGCTGGCCAAACTGCAAACCGGTGCAGAGGAAAATCCGGATTCCTGGGACCTGCCCCTGCCCCTTTACCGATTTTCCCCCACCAAAGAGTGGTACAGCCGCCTTCGCGGTGCAGAAGAAAATGCCAACCTTCTCAGCTACCGGCACCAGGACATCTACCGCAACGCCCCGGGGGAACTGCTCTATTTTTCCCAGCAAATCGCAGTAAAAGGACAATTTCTTCCGGCGGAACAAGAGGCTTGGTTTGGGGACTGTCAGGTGATCTACGCCCAGCAAACAGACGGGCAGGGAAAGACCTCTACCACCATCTACTGGGTGCATGACGATTCCCTGTTGAGCTTTGTCTGCACGACGGACAAAACCCTCAACGAAATGCTGGAGCTGGTGAGCCGGGTAGACTACCAATCCCAGCGCACTCCCATTTACAGCGTCCTATCCCTAATGCCCTGCAATTGAAAGAGGCGGGGTGCGTCTGCCCTACCGTTCTTCCGGAAATCCGGAAATCCCGGTGGACTACCGGTTTCTAGCGTTTTCTCAGCCTCCGGAAGGATATACCGCTGACATCAGCTATAATCAAAGCAACAATTCATTTCCCTTGGACCACATCACCTTAGGTTACTGCGACCAGGAAAAAAACCAGTTGACTTTGGACTGCTGGCTGGGGGACAACGGCAGCACCATAGGCGAAGGATTTCAGGGCGGCCTTGCCACCGAAACCGACCCCTATGCCTATCAGCCGGTCCAGATCAAGGGCAATCCCGGTTACTACTACGTGGGGGAAAACTCCTGGGAGCTGGCCTGGACCCAAGGGTACTGCACCCTTCAGCTTATCAGCCAAACCCCCATGACCTCACAGCAGCTCCTTGCCTTGGCGGAGTTGGTGGAGCCGATGGACGATGTCCAAGTCCTTCTACAAGGCAATAATATTTAAAAATGACAGCAAAAAAGAGTGTGCCAAACGCATACCCTTTTCCTTTACCTGTTTTTCCGATAACGTTGCTGCTGGAAGGAACGAATTTCTCGCAGAAAAAATTCCCCGTACCGTTCCAGCTTTACCGTTCCCACCCCGGAGATCTTGCCCATCTGTTCTTTGGTCACCGGGCGGGTGCGGGCCATTTCCTGAAGGGTGGCGTCGCTGAACACCACATAGGGCGGCACCTTGGCTGCCGCCGCCAATTCCCGCCGCAGCAGCCGAAGCTGGTCAAACAACCGCTGACTGGCGGGATCCAGGGACTCCTTTCGCGCCGGAGCAGGATCCAGCTCCTGCTTGGGCAGAGACAGGTACAGCTTTTTTTCACCGGAAAGCAGATCTTTGGCCTTTTGAGTCACCTTGACAATGGGGTATTCTCCCAAGGTCAATCGTATGTAACCGGATTCCTCCAGCTTTTCCACCAACTGCTGAGCCAAATGAGGATCCATTTCCCGCCAAAGGCCGTAGGTAGATTGATGCTCCAAACCACGCTCCAAAATGGCCTTGGCCTTACTTCCCCGAAGCACCGCAATCAGGGTGGAACTGCCGAAGTTCTGGCCGGTGCGCAAAGCGCAGCAAAGAAACATCTGTCCTTCCTTGGTCATCTCCACCGGCACTGCCCCGGACAAACAGCTACCGCAGTGGTCGCACTTTTCCGGCGCCGCCTCCCCGAAGTATTCCAACAGCACCCGGCGCAGACATCGGTCGGTGAGACAGTAATTTCGCATTTTGCCCAGGCGGTACAAACTGCGCCGCCGCACCTGTTCCGCCTCCTCCGGGGGAAGAGCCTCATTGTCCCGGTCCTTGGACAGCAAAATCCGCTGGGTCATCACATCAGACTGGGAAAACAGCAGGATACAGTCCGATTCTCCGCCATCCCGGCCGGCACGGCCCGCTTCCTGGTAGTAGCTTTCCAAATCTCCAGGCATATTGTAATGGATCACATAGCGAATGTTGGATTTGTCGATGCCCATGCCGAAGGCGTTGGTGGCCACCATCACCTTGATTTCGTCCCGGGAAAACTTTTCCTGAGCAGCCCGGCGGTACTGAGCTTCCATTCCGGCGTGGTACGCGGCAGCGGAAAAACCTTCCTGCTTCAGCCTTCCGGTGACGTCGTCTACCTGGGAACGGGTGGAGCAGTAAACGATCCCGGTGACCTCCCGCCGGGGATAGAGCAGCTTTTTCAGTTCCTCCCACTTATGGGCAGGGCGGCGGACTTCAAAATATAGATTGGGCCGGTCAAATCCAGTAGATACCTCCACCGGCTGATGCAGCCCCAACAGCTGAACAATGTCTTGACGCACCTGGGGAGTGGCGGTGGCGGTAAAGGCCCCCACCGGACAGGAAGGGAGTGCATCTAAAAATTTGCGGATCTTCAGATATCCCGGACGGAAATCCTGCCCCCATTGGCTGACACAGTGGGCTTCATCCACGCAGACCAATTTCGGCGGGTGGCGTTCCATCCAGCGGCAGAAGCTCTCACTTTCCAACCGTTCCGGGGCGATGTACAGCAGCCGGCAGCGGCCCTGTCGAAGCAGTTCCCAGGCCATCTGACGCTGCTCTTCTTCCATCTGGGAATGGAGACAGACGGCACAGATGCCGTTTTGAGCCAACCCCTCTACCTGGTCCTTCATCAAACTAATCAGCGGGGAGATCACCAGCGTCAGTCCTCCCAGCAACAGGGCGGGAAGCTGAAAACAAAGACTCTTTCCTGCTCCGGTGGGCATCACCGCCAGCACGTCC
>DVGY01000027.1 GCA_018712465.1 Candidatus Egerieicola pullicola
GCCATTGAAGACAAGGACGGGACCATCCTTCCCAAGATCAAAATCAGCGCCAACCCCGACAAGATCACCAACCCCCACTTTAAAAAGCTGTATCGCTACTATGACCGAAACAGCGGCAAGGCGTTGGCTGACGAGCTTTGCCTTTGGAACGAAACGGTGGATGCAGCCAAGCCCCATACCATCTTTGATCCTCACGCTGTTTGGAAAACCAAAACCTTGACGGACTTTGTGGCTCGGGAATTACAAGTTCCCATCTTCAAAAACGGGAGCTGCGTTTATTCTCTTCCTGCGCTAAATGAAATCCAGTCTTACTGTGCCCAACAGGTGGAAACTCTTTGGGATGAGGTCAAGCGCTTTGAAAATCCACACACCTATTACGTGGATCTGTCTAAGGAACTTTGGACCATTAAAAATCAGCTGCTGGAAAAGGCCAAATTGTGATGCGCTTTGCATTCTGCGGCACTGCGCATTGAGGACGCAGGTGGAGTAGGGAAAGCTGTCTGGGGAAACCATAATATCAGTCAAAAACAAAAGCGAGGGGCTGAGCCTGAACATCAGGTGCCTCTCGCTTTTCCCTGTTATGACCGGTGATGCGCTCATCGCCGACATCTGTACAAAAAGAAATAAGTCCGAACACAAATTGCATTCGGACTCATTCTGGTGGGAGCGGGTGGATTCGAACCACCGAAGTCATAGACAACAGATTTACAGTCTGCCCCCTTTGGCCACTCGGGAACACTCCCATAAATATGAAATTATAAAAAATGGAGCTGGTGGACGGACTCGAACCCCCGACCTGCTGATTACAAATCAGCTGCTCTACCAACTGAGCTACACCAGCAGATTCACGTTCTGCTCGGTTTCCTGCGTCCGCCCGGCCTGATCTCCATCTGGAAACTGGTCGAGGCGACAGGATTCGAACCTGCGGCATCTTGGTCCCAAACCAAGCACTCTACCAAGCTGAGCTACGCCTCGTTGTTAGGGGCGGTTCTGACCTGCCCTCATCAGACAGCTTACCCATTATACCGAATATTTTTCCGCTTGTCAACCGTTTTCCGGAATTTTTTTGTAGTTTTTCTGCAACGAGTTTGTTTTCACAAAATCTTTTGCTAATTCTCTGGTATTATCGCCTTTTTTGTTGACGGTGCGGTATCCCCAGCCATCCAAACCGGACCGGCGCAGTGCGCCGAACATCCGCAACTTGAAGCCGTGATCCTTCCGCTCCTGATCCGCCAACCAAAGTTTCATCTCTTCCCGTTTGGTATGTCCGTCCACCGGGCAGCGGGATTTGGTGACCGGCAGTTCCAGTTTGTTGGCTACCCGCCGCACCTGGGCTTCCGGGGCAAATACCAAGGGCCGGATCACCCAGAGATCTTTCACGGAAAGGTAGTTTTTGGGAGCAAAACATCCTAACCGCCCTTCAATAAAGAGATTCATCATAAAGGTTTCCACCACGTCGTCAAAATGGTGCCCCAAGGCTACCTTGTTGCAGCCGTGTTCCTTTGCGGTGTCGTGGAGGGCGCCCCGGCGCATTTTGGCGCAGAGACTGCAGGGATGAGGTTCTTTGCGAATATCAAAGACAATGGTGCCGATGTCCGTGTCCTTTTGAATGTATTCCACCCCCAGCTCTTCGCACATCTTTGCTACATTTGAGTAGTCGGTGCGTACACCGCCGAAACCGGGATCTAGGGTAATGGCTTTTAAGTTGTAGTCAATGCCGATAAACCGGCGCAGCAAGGCCAGCCCTTGGAGCAAAACCAAGGAATCTTTGCCGCCGCTGACGCCTACGGCCACCACGTCTCCATCCTGGAGCAGATCAAATTCATGGACTGCTTTTCGCAGATAACCCAGTATTTTTTGCACGGTCTCGGCGCTTCCTTTCTATAAAAAGGGGATGATTGCAGGTGATTTGGAAAGTTGACCTAGTATACCACAGTTTTGATTTTCTGTCCAGCCGAGAAAATGAAATGAAGTGTAAGATCGTGAGAGAAACAGAGAAAAAACGAGAGATTTTAAGAGAATTGGGACACTATTTTCTAAAAATCGAAAAAAGTCTCTTGACAAGGGAAGAATCCATGGATATAATAGCACTTGCGTCATTAAAAATTAGGATTACATCCTGTTTGGATACCATGAAAACTGTATGGAGGAATGAATATGTCTACTACCATGCCTAAGGCACAGGAAATCAGCCGCAAATGGTACGTGCTGGATGCTACTGACAAGAGCCTGGGCCGCGTGGCCGCTGCCGCTGCTACCCTGCTGCACGGCAAGCACAAGCCTATTTTTGCCCCTCACTGCGACTGTGGCGATCATGTGATTATCATCAACTGCGATAAGGCCGTCCTCACCGGTAAGAAACTGGAGCAGAAGTTCTATCGCCGTCACACCGGCTGGATCGGCGGACTGAAGGAAGTCGATTACAAGACCCTGATGGCCACCAATCCGGAAAAGGCTATGATGCTGGCTGTGAAGGGAATGCTTCCCGACACCACCCAGGGCCGCAACCAGCTCCGCCGTCTGCGCGTAGTGAACGGACCTGAGCACAACTTTGCCGCTCAGAAGCCCGAAGCCTACGAATTTTAATCAAGGAGGAACACCACTATGTACGAGACGAAACCTTTCTTTTACGGTACCGGCAGAAGAAAAAGCTCTGTAGCTCGGGTGCGTTTGTACCAGGGCAGCGGCAACATCACCATCAATGGCCGCGGTATTGACGACTACTTTGGTCTGGAGACCCTGAAGCTGATCGTTCGTCAGCCCCTGGCTCTCACCGATTCTCTGGAAAAGTTCGACATCGTCTGCAATGTTAACGGCGGTGGCTTCTCCGGTCAGGCTGGCGCAGTGCGTCACGGCATTGCCAGAGCTCTGCTGCAGTACGACGAAAGCCTGCGTCCTGTGTTGAAGAAGGCCGGCTTCCTGACCC
>DVGY01000028.1 GCA_018712465.1 Candidatus Egerieicola pullicola
CCACTTCATCATGAAGCTGCGTCTGGTGAAGTTCGCTCGGACCCCGGAATATAACGAATTGTTCAGCGGCGACCCCACCTGGGTCACCGAATCCATCGGCGGTGTGGACGTCAACGGCAACCACATGGTCACCAAAAACTCCTTCCGTTATCTCCACACCCTGGACAACCTGGGCCCCGCTCCCGAACCCAATATGACGGTGCTTTGGGCCAAAAAGCTGCCCCGGAAGTTCAAGGAATACTGCGCCAAGATGTCCATCAAGTGCTCCTCTATCCAGTATGAGAACGACGACTTGATGCGTCCCATCCACGGCGACGACTACGCCATTGCCTGCTGCGTGTCCTCCATGCGGGTGGGCAAGGAGATGCAGTTCTTCGGCGCCCGGGCCAACCTGGCCAAGTGCCTGCTCTACGCCATCAACGGCGGTGTGGATGAACGGCTGAAGATCCAGGTGGCTCCCAAATACCGTCCCGTAGAAGGGGATTACCTGGATTACGACGACGTGATGGAAAAGTACGAACAGATGATGGAATGGCTGGCGGGCCTTTACGTCAACACCCTGAACATCATCCACTATATGCACGACAAATACTGCTATGAAAAGCTGCAGATGGCCCTCCACGACCGGGAAGTGAAGCGCTACTTCGCCACCGGCATCGCCGGCCTCAGCGTGGTGGCGGACTCCTTGAGCGCCATTAAGTACGCCAAGGTCAAGTGCATCCGGGACGAAAACGGCATTGTGGTGGACTACGACGTGGAAGGAGACTTCCCCAAATACGGCAACAACGATCCCCGTGTGGACGATATTGCCGTGGAAATTGTCCACAAGTTCATGGACATGATCCGCAAGCACCACACCTATCGCCACAGCGTTCCCACCATGTCCATCCTCACCATCACCTCCAATGTGGTGTACGGCAAGAAAACCGGCAACACCCCCGACGGACGGAAGATGGGCGTGCCCCTGGCTCCCGGCGCCAACCCCATGCACGGCCGGGATACCCACGGCGCAGCGGCCAGCTTGTCCAGCGTCAGCCGCCTGCCCTTCCGGGATGCCCAGGACGGCATCAGCAACACCTTCACCATCATTCCTGACGCCTTGGGCAAAAACGATAAGGTGTTTATGGGAGATCTGGATTTGGACCTGTTGGCAGACCAAGACTGAGTTTCCTGTTTGGGAAAGGAGGCGTGCCCCATGAATCCGGAGCAGCAAGAAGTGGACAAGCTGGTGGATTTACTGGACCAGCTTATGGAACAGGGTTCCGGCCACGTGAACTTTACGGTGGCGGAAGGGGAAGGGATTTCCTATGAAACCCAAAATACCTCCGCCTGCCAGACCGGGAACTGTGCCTGCCGGGAACCCACCCTTCATCAAGGCATCGACGACGATGCGCAGTAACATCGGTTGATTTTTCTTTTCAACATGAAATAGGAGGTAGCAACTATGGAAGCCAATCAGAATCAAGTGAACAATCTGGTGGATCTGCTGGACGGTTATGTGGAAAAAGGCGGTCACCACCTGAACGTCAATGTGCTGAATCGGGAAACTTTGCTGGATGCCCAGAAGCACCCGGAAAAGTATCCTCAGCTCACCATCCGGGTTTCCGGTTATGCCGTCAATTTCGTCAAGCTCACCAAGGAGCAGCAGGACGATGTGATCAGCCGGACCTTCCACGAATCTCTGTAATAGAATCTTATTGGGTTGGAGGAGCAGGGTTTTCCTGTTCCTCTTTCCTGCGTTAGGAGGCGGTTTTGTATGATCGGCTATGTCCATTCCCTGGAAAGCTTCGGCGCCATGGATGGGCCGGGAATCCGGTTTGTGGTGTTTTTGGAAGGATGTCCCATGCGCTGCCAATATTGCCATAACCCGGACACCTGGGAAATCCGAAAAAAAACTCCCATGACGGTGGAGGAGATTTTGCAGCAGTACGACGGCTGCAAGGAATTCTGCCGGGGCGGCATCACCGTTACCGGCGGGGAACCGTTGGTGCAGATGGAATTTGTCACCCAGTTGTTCACCCAGGCCAAACAGAAGGGGATCCACACCTGCCTGGACACCAGCGGCATCCTCTTTGATCCCCAGCACACCGAAAAAATGGATGCACTGCTTGCCGTCACCGATTTGGTGATGCTGGACATCAAGGAAATTGATCCCCAAAAGCATCTGGCCCTCACCGGACAGCCCAACGAAAAGATTTTGGCCTACGCCCAATATCTGGCTCAGAAGGGCATTCCCATCTGGATCCGCCATGTGGTGGTGCCGGGCATCACCGACGATCCCAAAGACCTGTTTGCTTTGGGCGAGTTTATTGCCGGGCTGAAAACCATCAAGGCCCTGGACGTGCTTCCTTACCACGATATGGGTAAGGTGAAGTACAAGGCCCTGGGCATCCCCTATCCCTTGGAGGAAGTGCCGCCTTTGTCCAAGGAGGATGCCGCCAAGGCCAAGGACATCATCCTCTCCGGCATGAAAAAGCGATTGAAAGAGGAGCGAAGCCAAGGGTTGCGCCGCTAAATTTTTTCTTCCCCTGAACGTGAAAGTTTGGGGGAATTTTTTTGTAGAATTTTAAAATTTTACAAATTACGAATATGCCGAAAAATCCATTGACTTCTGTCAATAATATGGTAAACTGAAGATAAGTAGGGCGATACAAATAGAATCGTATCGGCGCGCACCCTAAATTTTAGTAAAATAAAACAAACTAGGAGGGATACTATGGATTGGTGGATCTATTTGATTCCAGTTTTGGCCGGCTTGCTGGCTCTGGCGTTTGCGGTGTACTTTGCTTTGTTTATCCGCAAGCAGGAGGCGGGCAATCCGCGGATGAAACAGATCTCCGGTGCCATCACCACCGGCGCACGGGCCTTTTTGCTTTCGGAGTATAAGATCTTAGTGATCTTTGCCGCCGTGCTGTTTGTGGTCATTGGACTGGTGATTAGTTTTCCCACTGCCATCTGCTTTTTGATCGGCGCCTTGTTTTCCACCTTGGCCGGGTATTTCGGCATGACGGTGGCCACGATGGCCAATGTGCGCACCGCCAACGCCGCCCGAAAAAGCGGAATGAACCAAGCGCTGAAAATCGCCTTCCGGGGCGGAGCGGTCATGGGCTTGTCGGTGGTAGGCTTAGGCGTGGTGGGCATGGGCCTGATTTTCCTGTTTTTGGTGAATACCTACGATCTGGCCAGCGACAGCACCATGCTGAACATCTTCACCGGATTTAGCTTGGGCGCTTCTTCCATCGCCTTGTTTGCCCGGGTGGGCGGCGGGATCTACACCAAAGCCGCCGACGTGGGAGCAGACCTGGTGGGGAAGGTGGAAGCCGGGATTCCGGAAGACGACCCCCGGAACCCTGCCACCATCGCCGATAACGTGGGCGACAATGTAGGCGACGTGGCCGGTATGGGTGCGGATTTGTTTGAAAGCTACGTGGGCTCCATTGTTTCCGCCATCACCCTGGCCTTTGCCGCTTCCTACACCGGTTCCGACGCCATCACCGGGGCTATGTTCCCCCTGTTGCTCTGTGCCATGGGCATTCTGGGCTCGGTGATCGCCGCCTTTTTCGTTCGGGGCAAGGAAAACTCCGACCCCCAGCGGGCTTTGAATTTAGGAGAATATATCGCCACCGGCTTGGTGATTGTGGGAGGCTTGCTGCTAAGCTGGTTCATGATGGGTTCTCTCAATCCCTTCTGGGCACTGCTGGCCGGTTTGGTGGTGGGCACCGCCATCGGCAAACTCACCGAACTGTATACTTCGGATAAGTACAAGTCGGTGAAGAGCATTGCCGAAAGCTCTAAAACCGGTTCTGCCACCAACATCATCACCGGCCTTAGCGTGGGCATGAAATCCACTGCCATTCCCGTGCTGTTTATTGTGGCGGGGATTTTAGTGGCCTACGCCTTTATGGGCCTGTACGGCATTGCTTTGGCGGCTGTGGGAATGCTCTCCACCACCGGCATTACCGTGGCGGTGGACGCTTACGGCCCCATTGCGGACAACGCCGGGGGCATTGCGGAGATGAGTGAACTGGATCCCCATGTCCGGGAAATCACCGATAAGCTGGACAGCGTGGGCAACACCACTGCCGCCATTGGGAAAGGCTTTGCCATTGGCTCCGCCGCTTTGACGGCGCTGGCCCTGTTTGCCTCCTTTGCAGAGACGGCGGGGATTGCGTCCAATGGCATGAGTATCCTCAACGCCAAAGTGGTGGTGGGGCTGTTCCTGGGGGGCATGCTGCCTTTCCTGTTCTCTGCCTTTACCATGAGCAGCGTGGGCCGGGCAGCTAATAAGATGATTGACGAAGTGCGCCGTCAATTTCAGGAAAAGCCGGGCATTCTCCAAGGTAAGGAAGAACCGGATTATTCCCGCTGTGTGGCCATTTCCACTAAGGCAGCCCTGCGGGAGATGATTCTGCCCGGTGTGATGGCAGTGTTGGCTCCTTTGGCGGTGGGATTCCTGCTGGGCGTGGAGTGCCTGGGAGGCTTGCTGGCCGGTTCTTTGGTCACCGGTGTGATGCTGGCTATCTTTATGGCCAACAGCGGCGGCGCCTGGGATAACGCCAAAAAGTATATTGAAAGCCTGCCGGAACACGGCAAAGGTTCCGACGCCCATAAGGCCGCCGTGGTAGGGGATACGGTAGGGGATCCCTTTAAGGACACTTCCGGCCCCTCCCTGAATATTCTGATTAAACTGATGACCATTGTGTCTCTGGTGTTTGTGCCCGCCTTTTTGGCGGTGAATGCCGGCGCAGGATTGTTGGTATTTTAAGGGATGCAGCCGCTTCCGGTTTGGGGGCGGCTGATTCTTTTGAGGCATACTCCGTGATAAAATAGAGGCATTGGACAAGTCCGCCGGCCTGCGGTATACTAAGAATTGAAGAAAAGCCGCTTTCTGGGGCGGCAAGATTGCAAGGAGGAACCAAAATGAATTTGGATTTTACCTACTATAACCCTACAAAAATCTACTTTGGCAAAGACGCTCTCAGCAACCTTCCCGCTGAGCTGGCCCGCTACGGAAATACGGTGCTGCTGGTGTACGGCAAAGGCTCGGTGAAAAAGCTGGGCCTGTACGATCAGGTCATGGAAATGCTGGCCCAGGCCGGAAAAACGGTGGTGGAGCTGCCGGGCATCAAGTCCAACCCCACCTACGCCCAGCTTCAGGAAGGAGCACGATTGGTCCGGGAGCATCAAGTGGATCTGATCCTGGCGGTGGGCGGCGGTTCCGTCATCGACTGCTCCAAGGGTATCTCGGTGGCTGCTTACTGCGAAGGGGACCCCTGGCAGCGCTACTGGGTGGATATGGAAGAGGTCAACAACCCTATCGTCCCGGTGGGCAGCATCCTCACCATGGCGGGCACCGGTTCTGAAATGAACGGCGGTTCGGTGATTACCAACGATGAGGTCAAGATGAAAAACGGCCGGGTGTTTGAACCGGATGTGTACCCCAAATTTTCCATCCTGAACCCGGAATACACCTACACCGTCCCCAAGTACCAAATGGTCAGCGGCATCTTCGACACCATGTCCCATTTGATGGAGCAGTACTTCTCCGGTGAGGACGATAACACCACCGATTACCTCATTGAAGGGGTGATGGACTCCCTGATCCACAGCGCCCGGGAAGCCCTCCAGGACCCCCATAGCTACCAAGCCCGGAGTAATATCATGTGGTGCGCCACCTTGGGATTAAATACCCTCACCGGCCTGTCTAAGACCCAGGACTGGGAGGTGCACAACATTGAACACCAGATCGGCGCCTACACCGACTGCGCCCATGGAGCGGGCCTGGCGGTAGTTTCTCCCCATTATTACCGGTATGTCGCCCCCTACGGTTTGGATAAGTTCGTCCGGTTTGCCCAAAAGGTCTGGAAGGTGGACACCACCGGCATGACCAAGGAGCAGGCCGCTATGGCCGGAATTGACAAGCTGGCGGAGTTTATCCAGGAGCTGGGCCTGCCCACCACCCTGCGGGAATTGGGGGTAACCAGCCCGGAAATGGCGGCAGAGATCGCCAATTCCACCTATCCCGGCGGCGGATATAAAAAGTTGGATACCGCTGATATTCAGGAAATCTTGAAACAGGCCTATTGATGGCTGGATAGAAACCAAAAAAGATCCCGGTGAGTTGGTCGGCTCATCGGGATTTTTTCATGGATTTTGATAAAGAAAAGGGTGGGTTAAAAAAGTGTGTTTTATCGTAGAGCTCCTTTGCGTCTCTGCCATTTTTGAAATAGAAGGAATGGAAACATTAGTTTTTGACATTCCTTCCCAGTCAACACTGCAATAGCCCAAAGAGCCGGGGCCCCAAAAAAACCGCTTTTTGGAGAAAAGGAGATGTGAAGGAGCAGCGACGACTGCAATAGCCCAAAGGGCCGGGGCCCCCAAAAAAGCCTGCTTTTTTGGGGAAAAGGAGGAATGACGGAACGGTATGAGAAAAGCCCGGCGTAAGCCGGGCTTTTTGAATGGAGTGGAGTCCATTCCGACGTGGTTGGGATAGCTGGATTCGAACCAGCGGAATGACGGAGTCAAAGTCCGTTGCCTTACCCCTTGGCGATATCCCAATAAAAAATTCCCTTCCCCGTACGGGGAAGGGGGATCATTTGTGGGGTGGGTAGTGGGGATCGAACCCACGATCTTCGGGACCACAATCCGACGCTTTAACCAGCTAAGCCATACCCACCATATGAAATTGCCAAAAGAGAAAATTGGTACGCCCAACAGGATTCGAACCTGTGGCCTACTGCTTAGAAGGCAGTTGCTCTATCCAGCTGAGCTATGGGCGCATAATGGAGCGGGTGATGGGAATCGAACCCACACAACCAGCTTGGAAGGCTGGGATTCTAGCCATTGAACTACACCCGCATCTGCCCTTTCTCTTGGCAACAGCGATATTATACCAAATACTTTCCGCCTTGTCAACACCTTTTTTTAAAAAAATATTTTTTACCAAAAAACCGCTTGTTCCTTTGAAAAGACAGTTATCCCAATTCTGCGGCTTCCTCCGCCAGGACATACCCGGAAGAGGTTTGCGGATCCTTTGGTGCTTTGGAGGAATCCGGCAAAACCAAAAAGCAAATCAGCACCACCAACGCTGCCACAATGCCCACAATGGCAATCGTCATAATCAGTTTCCATTTTCCTGTATTGGACATATCCAAAGCCCCTTTCGATCAAGTAAAATGATTGTAACAAATGCCGCCATATTTGTCAAATTTTGTTATTTGTCCCAACCCAGCAGTTTTTTCGCTGTCCCGCTGCAAATCTGGTCCAGCCAGCGTTCCGGCAGGGGAAGCTGCTTTAACAGCCGCAAAGTTTCCTTTTGGTTTCCCCAAGGGCTGTCGGTGGCAAACAGGCAGCGCTGGGGGGTGTGGGCGGTGAGGATGCGCATGAGCTGTTCATTGGAGAGAAAGGGCAGGCTGAAGGAAAGGTCGAAGTACAGGGGAAGCTCCACCAGATATTCCTCCACCAAATCCCACTGCATCCATCCGCCGGTGTGGGCCAGCACGATTTTGGAGTAGGGAATCTGCTTGAATACCGCCGCCATTTTGTCCGGGGGGCAGTGCACCGGTTCCGGCAGTCCAATGTCGGTGCCGGCGTGGATGGTGACGATCAGATCCAATTCCGCCGCCGCTTCCAAAATCCGCAGGAAGCGGATGTCGTTGATAAATACCCCCTGGTAGTCCGGGTGCAGCTTGATTCCCAAAAAGCCCTGTTCCTTCAACTGACGCAGCAGCGCTTTGGGGTTTTCGTTGTCCGGGTGAATGCCCCCGAAGGAGAGCAGCCGGGGACCGGAAGTCTTTTTGGACTCCTGCTCGTTGATCTGGGCGGCAAAGCGGTTGATGGAATCGAACTGCCGGGGTGCAGTAACCACCGGCAGCACCACGCTCACATCCACCCCGGACTGCTCCATGTGGTTCAGCAGCCCGGCGGCGGTGCCGTCGGTGTTGGGCTGGGTGTGGCTGCGCTGGGCCAGCATGGGGATGGTTTTGGCTGCCAGCTTGTCGGGGAAAATATGGGTATGAAAATCAATAATCACTGGGGACACTCCTTTTGAAAAAAACAAACCGGTGCGAAACAGGCACCGGTTTGCAGGGTTACATAATTATCCGAAAATCGCAATCAACACACCGGCTGCCACGGCGGAACCGATCACGCCCGCCACATTGGGACCCATCGCGTGCATCAGCAGGAAGTTGGTGGGATTGGTTTCTGCGCCCACCTTCTGGGACACACGGGCCGCCATGGGAACGGCAGACACACCGGCGGAACCGATTAGCGGGTTGATCTTGCCGCCGCTGAACAGATACATCAGCTTGCCGAACAGCACGCCGCCGGCAGTGCCGATGGCAAAGGCGCACAGGCCCAAGGCCAAAATTCCCAAGGTCTGGAGGTTGAGGAAGTTTTCCGCAGTGGCGGTGGCTCCTACGGTGACCCCCAGGAAGATGGTGATGATGTTCATCAATTCGTTCTGGGCCGTCTTGACCAAACGGTCTACCACGCCGGATTCCCGCATCAGGTTACCCAGCATCAGCATACCGATCAGCGGGGTGGCGCTGGGAACCATCAAGGTTACGATTAAGGTAACGGCCACCGG
>DVGY01000029.1 GCA_018712465.1 Candidatus Egerieicola pullicola
GTTCGACGTCATCGTCTCTGCGGCCAAGGAGGCCTTGGATCAGACCCCCGAACTGCTGCCGGTGTTGAAAAAGGCCGGTGTAGTGGACGCCGGCGGGATGGGCTTATACACCATTTTGCAGGGAATGCAGGTGGTGTTCCACGGCAAGGAAGGGTACACCCTCCAAAGCGAAAAGCCCAAAGCCCCGGTGGTCAGCGACAGCAACCCCTTTGCCCAGTACGATGAAGTGATCAACTTCACCTACTGCACCGAATTTATCGTCAACAAAAATAAAGAGAGCCGGGATCCCCTGGCGCTGCGGGCCTATCTGGAAAGCATCGGCGACTGCGTGGTGGTGGTGGACGACGACTCCATCATCAAGGTCCATGTGCACACCGACCACCCCGGCAAGGCCTTTGAAGAAGGACTTCTCTACGGCAGCCTGGTGAACATGAAGGTGGAGAATATGCGGGAGCAGAACGCCGCCAAAAAGACCGAGGCCAAAAAGTCCCAGGAAGCCCAGCTGCCTTGGGTGGAACCCAAAAACCAGTTTGGCTTTGTGGCGGTGGCGGCGGGAGCCGGAGTCCAGAGCCTGTTTGCGGATTTGGGGGTGGATCAGATCGTCAGCGGCGGTCAGACCATGAATCCCAGCACCGACGACATCCTTCATGCGGTGGAAGCCACGCCGGCTCAAACCGTCTTTGTGCTGCCCAACAACAAGAACATCATTATGGCGGCGGAACAGGCGGAAAAGCTGGCGGACCGCCGGGTCTGCGTGCTGCAAACCCGCTCCATTCCCCAGGGACTTTCCGCCATGCTGGCCTTTGATCCGGATTCCAACTTCCAGGAAAACCGGGTGAATATGACCCGGGCTCTGGACCGGGTGCAGTCCGGCCAGATCACCTTTGCCGCCCGGGATTCGGACTACGAAGGCCACAAGATCCGTCAAGGAGAAATTCTGGCCATGGATGGGGGCAAATTGGACTTTGTGGAGGACCAGCTTCCCAAAGCCCTTTACCGCCTGACCCGCCATCTGGTGAAAAAGGCCGACGCTCCCGGCTTCATCACCATCCTTTACGGCAGCGACGTCACCGAAGAGCAGGCCCAGGAGGCGGTGCAGCCCCTTCGGGATAAATTTGGGGACGACTGCGAGATCAGCCTGGTCAACGGCGGCCAGCCGGTGTACTACTATATCATTTCGGTGGAGTAAGAAGCCGTGAACAACCAAAAGGAATGCCCCTCCATCCGCAGCCTGAAAGGCGTGGGGGAACAGCGGGCCAAATATTATGAAAAATTGGGAGTAGAGGATCTCTGCTCCCTTTTGCGTTACTATCCCCGGGCCTGGCTGGACTTTTCCGATCCGGTGCCCATTTTGCAGGCCCAGCCTGGGGAAATGGTGTGTGTGAAAGGGACGGTGTACCGCAAGCAGGGGGAGCAGCGAATCCGCAAAGGATTGAGCCTGTTTAAGGTGTACGTCACCGATGGGGAAGGCCAGCTGGTGATCACTATCTTCAACAACATCTACGCCTTTCAGGCTCTGGAGCTGGAACACACCTACTGCTTTTACGGCAAGATCACCGGGGGGCTGCTCCGGCGGGAAATGAACTCCCCCCAGGTGCTGGACCCGGATCGGGAAAGCGCCATCCGCCCGGTGTACCCCCTGACCCAGGGGCTGACCAACAAAATGATCTGCACCAATATGCGCCAGGCTTTAAAAGAGTGGGGGGACCATCTGGAGGATGTGCTGCCCCAGTGGGTGCTGCAAACATACGGCCTTTGCCGGATGCGGTATGCCTATGAAAACATCCATTTCCCCGCCGATCGCCATGCCCTGGAACTTTCCCGGCGGCGGCTGATCTTTGAGGAATTCTTCCTGCTGAGCCTGGGGATGGGGCAGATCCGTTCCCGGCGGCGGGAACACACCGCCTTTTGCCTGAAGGACACTGACCTGTCCCCCTTTTTGCAAAACCTCCCCTTTTCCCTGACCCAAGGCCAAAGCCAAGCCATTGCCGACTGCATCCAAGACTGCACCGGCTCCACCGCCATGAACCGTTTGATTCAGGGGGATGTGGGCTGCGGCAAAACAGTGGTGGCGGCGGCCATCTGCTATCTCATGGCCAAAAACGGGGGGCAGTCCGCCATGATGGCCCCCACCGAACTGCTGGCCCGGCAGCATTTGGAAACCCTGACGAAAATGCTCCGTCCCTTGGGTATTTCCTGCGGTTTGCTGGTGGGAAGCCAGCCTGGGGCCCAGCGCCGGGACACGTTAAAACAGATCGCGGCGGGGGAAATCCAGGTGGTGGTAGGCACCCAAGCCCTGATCCAGCAGGGGGTGGAATTTGCCCGGCTGGGATTGGTGATTACCGATGAACAGCACCGCTTTGGAGTGGAACAGCGCTCCCTGCTCAGCCAAAAAGGGGAGCACCCCCACTGTCTGGTAATGAGCGCCACCCCCATTCCCCGGACTTTGGCGCTGATGATGTACGGGGAGCTGGACCTTTCGGTGATTCGCCAAATGCCAAAGGGCCGAAAACCGGTGAAAACCTGGCTGATTGATTCCGGCAAGCGCCTCCGTGCCTTGGGGTTTGTGCGGAAATTTTTGGACCAGGGCTTTCAGGGGTACATCGTCTGCCCCATGATCGAAGAGACCGACAGCGAACTGGTGAGCCTGACCCGCTACCAGCAGGGCTTACAGGGCACTCCTTTGGAAGGCGCCTCCATCGGCTTCCTTCACGGCAAAATGAAGGGGGCGGAAAAGGAACGGATTATGGAGCAGTTTGCCCGGGGAGAGATCCAGCTTTTGGTGTCCACCACTGTGGTGGAAGTGGGGGTGGACGTGCCTAATGCGGTGGTGATGATTGTGGAAAATGCGGAGCGGTTTGGCCTGAGCCAACTCCACCAGCTTCGGGGACGGGTAGGTCGTGGCAGCGAGCAAAGCCACTGCATCCTGATCTCCGACCATGACCAGCCTGCCACCCGGGCACGGCTGAAGCTGCTCTGTCAAACCAACGACGGGTTTGAACTGGCCCAACAGGACTTAAAGCTGCGGGGCCCCGGAGACTTTTTCGGCCGCCGGCAGCACGGACTTCCCCAGCTGAAAATGGCGGACTTTGCCACCGACCTAGCCCAGCTGGAACAGGCCCGGCAGGCGGCCCAAACCCTGTTAAAGCAGGATCCTGCTTTGAGCCAGCCGGAACACCGCCTGCTGCGGGAAGAGGTAGAGCGGATGTTTGCGGCCCAAACCAGCAATTAACGCAAAAAACCCGGTTTTCCTAGCTGCTGTCAGCCTGGGAAAGCCGGGATTTGTTATAGCCGCACCACCTGCAGGGGAGTGCCGGTTTTTTCGCAGTAGTTCATGGTGTATTGGGTGCCTTTGGAGCGTCCGTCCCAGAAGGCAATCACCAGGTCGCTGTATTGGACAATCTGTTCGTTGCGCTTTAAGGGTGCGCCCCGCCGGTAGCGGGCGTAGTCCGGAAGAAATTCCGTCAAGGGGATTTGGTGGGCCTGGGCGTAACGGGCCACACATTGGTCAATGCCCTTGGCCCCGCCGGAAACCAATTCGGTGGTGTCGGGGGGAAGGTAGGGGGAAAAGTCCTCCACGGTCAATCCCCGGGAACCGATGACTGCTACTTTCATAAAAAGACCTCCTTTGCCGGGATCAGCTCTTCTGAAAGGCTTGCAGGCAGTCTGCCGGGGAACGAGGCCCAAACTGCTTCTCACCCCACCGCAGGACGCACAGGCTTTCTTTTCACACCTCAAAAAACCGGGCCCCAAATGCCGGCCTGCAAACCTTTCAAAAAAGTTGATATAGGGTTGATAATATCAGTCTAACATTTTTAGATATAAGCTGCAATCGCTTTTTAGACGTCATTTTGCTGTCATTATGAAACTATTTTGAAACCATTTTGGTGTCGTACGGGAAAAAGCAACTACAATATAAGACAGGAAAGTTGTTTTTTCGAGGTGATTCCATGGTTAGCAGAACCCAATTAAGCTATACCTTACGCATAGATCAGGAATTGTTTGACAAATTCCGCTACATTGCCGATGCCAACGGCCGTTCTGCCAACCGGGAATTGGAACAGGTGATTCGCAAATGGGTGGCGGATTACGAAACCAAAAACGGCGTGATTACATCGGAAGATCTCACCCGCTTCTTCAACCCCAGCAAAACGGGCGGGACAAAATAAAAAGCCCGGCAGGCACCGGGAGACGGCTTGACATTGCCGGGGAAATGGAGTACAATAAAAACAGAAGGACGAAACCGACAACGGTTAGTCCCTAGTTTGGTTATAAAGTAACCGCTCTAAGGGCAATATGAGCGGTTACTTTCTTTTTGTCAGCTGCAGCACCAAAGTAGCTACACTGAGCAAGACTAAGGTATAAGTAAATAGGTCGCCCCATTCCATGTTACCTTTCCCTCCTTTCTAAACGGAAAGAGGGATAAGAAAGCTGCCCCTTTTCCAATTTTCTGTGCCGGGCACGGAGAGTGGAGTAGATATGTGGGGCCAACCGCTATCGTTGTTGTTTCGTCCTTCCCCCGCAAATGCGAGTGGACACGATATTCTTGGTGTCTTACAGGCATTATAACAACAACGGCTTGCTCTGTCAAATGGGGTCGAAATTTGTCTCCTGTTTCGCTTTTTCAACCCCAGCAAGACGGGCGGGACAAAATAAAAGCCCGGCAGGCACCGGGAGAGACGGCTTGACATTGCCGGGAAAATCAAGTAAAATAGAAACAGAAGGACGAAACCGACAACGGTTAGTCCCATACAGTGTTACAAGAGTAACCGCTCTAGGGGCATAAAGAGCGGTTACTTCTTTTTATTCCGGTGATCGAGAAATCGCAACAATGTAATCACCAGCACACAAAATGCAATAAGCTGATCCCATGTAACGTATCCCATTTTTTCTCCCCCTTTCCAAAGAGGGAGAAACATCCAGTCATAATTAGAAGTTGCTCACCCCTTTCCAAAATCTTGCGCCGAAAACGCAGCATGAATTTGGGTGAATGAGGGAGCTAACCGCTTGTTATCAATTCGTCCTTCCCCCGCAAATGCGAGTGGACACGATATTCTTGGTGTCTTACAGGCATTATAACAACAACGGCTTGCTCTGTCAAATAAGGTCGAAATTTGTCTCCTGCCTGGTTTTCCATGGTAGGGGTTTTCTCTTTTCCGGTTTTTATGGTATAGTGATTGCTGAGGCAATCATTACGGTTCCCACTTTGCCGCCCAAAAAGCAGGGGCGACATTTCGCCGGACGGCGAAAACCAGTGGAAACCCAACCGGTTTTTTATGGTATAATACCTTCAGTAATCTTGGGAGGAATCCGTTATGCCCCTTTTCATTAGCGACATCAAACTGCCTCTCACCGCCCCGGAAGAACAGGCGGTGGACCGCGCCCTGTCCCTCTGCCGCCTAGGCCGGGATCAGGTGAAGTTTGCCCGGGTGTATAAGCGTTCCCTGGACGCCCGGAAACAACAGGATATGCGCTTTATCTACTCGGTGCAGCTTTCCCTGGCGGAAGGGGAGGAGGCGCTGGCCAACCGGCTGCATTCTTCCCAGGTGCGGTATCAGCCGCCGCTGCCGGAAATGGATCCGCCCAAGCTGACGCCGTTGTCCCATCCCCCCATTGTGGTGGGCTTCGGCCCGGCGGGGATGTTCTGCGCCTATCAGCTGGCCCGGGCCGGGCTGCGTCCGTTGGTGCTGGAGCGGGGACCGGAGATGGAGCGCCGGGCTGCGGCGGTGGAGGAGTACTGGCGCACCGGAAAGTTGGATCCGGCTGCCAATGTCCAATTTGGAGAAGGGGGCGCCGGGGCGTTTAGCGACGGCAAGCTCACCACCCGGATTCACGATCCACGCTGCCACTGGGTGCTGGAACAGCTGGCGGCCTTGGGGGCGCCGGAAGAAATCCTCATCAAAGCCAAACCCCACATCGGCACCGATCAGCTTCGGCAGGTGGTGCAGAACCTGCGCCGGGAAATCCTCCGTCTGGGAGGTGAAATCCGGTTTGACACCCAGGTCCAGGAGCTGCTGATACAGCAGGGGAAGGTCCGGGGAGTGGTGGCCAACGGGGAAGAGATCCCTTCGGAATTTGTAGTGCTTGCCCTGGGCCACAGCGCCCGGGACACCTTGGAAACTCTGCTGGGGCAGGGGATCACCCTGCTTCCCAAGCCCTTTTCGGTGGGGGTGCGGATCGAACATCCCCAATCCTTGATTGACCGGGGACTGTACGGCAAATATGCCGGTCATCCCGCCCTGCCGGTGGGAGAATACCAGCTCAGCTGGCGGCAGGGAGACCGGGGGGTGTACACCTTCTGTATGTGCCCCGGGGGATATGTGGTGCCCAGCGCCAGCCAGCCGGGCACCGTGGTGACCAACGGCATGAGCTACCACGCCCGGGACGGGAAAAACGCCAACGCCGGGCTGGTGGTTTCGGTGTCTCCGGAAGACTTCGGTACCCGCCCCTTGGATGGAATGTACTTCCAGCAAAAATTGGAACAGGCCGCCTTTGTCATGGGCGGGGAAACCGGCGCCGCCCCGGGGGTGACGGTGGGACGGTTTTTGCAGCACAAAACCGGGCTGGATCTGAACCGGGTGCAGCCCACCTATGCTTTGGGAGTGACGCCGGGGGATCTGGACGCCCTGTTCCCGCCGGTGATCCCCTATATGCTTCGGGAGGGAATTGTGCGAATGGGCAAAAAACTGCCCGGCTTCGATGCGCCGGACAGTGTATTGACCGCCCCGGAAACCCGTACCTCCTCCCCGGTGCGAATCCCCCGAGGGGAAACGGGGATGGCCCAGGGACTTTACGGCCTGTACCCCTGCGGGGAAGGGGCCGGGTATGCCGGAGGGATTTTAAGCGCCGCCGTGGACGGAGTCCGGACGGCCCAGTGGATGATGGAGGAAATCCAATCCCTTAGGAAATAATCTCCACTTCTTCTCCCTGGCTCAGCAGCGTGGCCACGGCAGTGACCATATCCCGCCGGGAAATCCGCTGTCCCACCAGCCGGTACTGGGCTCCGCCATATTCAAATTCCGCCGTGTACACCGGGTAGGCACCGGCAGGGGCGTGGGTGGTTTCGTCATAGGAGCCGCAGCTCATGGCGCAGTACCCAATGGTGATTTCAACTCCCTGGAAGCGCCAGGTTTCTACCGTATCGGTGCGGTAAAGGGAGTCGGACAGATTCAGCAGCCCGATTTTGGAGGCGGTGAGGGTAAGGCTCTTTTCGGTTCCTTCCGGGTACTCCTGCCGGGAAGAATCTTGGGTGAAATACAGCTTCAGCCCGTCAAACCGCATGGAACCGTCGTCGTTGATCCACACCGGTATGCCCTGGGAGAGATCGGTTTGGGCCTGCATCTCTGCCGGCACTTCCATGGTGTCGAAGTGCAGGCCGTAGTAGTCCTCCACCTGCTCTTGGGTCCAGGTGGTTCGCTGCTCTTCCATCAGAGCCACATAGGACAGATCGCTTTGAGGCACCCGGGAGATTTGATTCACCGGCACATTGCTGAGGCTGACTTGAATGCCCTCTTCCCGGCCGCTGGACACGCTTTCCTCTCCGGAACCGCCAAACAGGCCAGTGAACCAGTCCCAAGGGTTGGTCATGTCGCCGATGCCGCCCCAAGAGCCGAATTGCTCAAAACCAATCAGCCGGTCGCTGCCGATGGAGGAGGAAAACAGCCAGTTAGGCACCACAATGGCCGCCCCGATCATCACCACGGCAAAGCAGGCCGCCGCCGGCTGCCACCAATGCCTCCTGAGACGGGACCGCTTGGGAAATTCCTCCGCTTCCTGAAGGTATTTTTCCTCCACGTCGTTGAATGCTTTCCACAAATCTTTTCCGTTCATAACGAAAATCCCTCCTTGAGCAAATGCTGCCGCAGCTGATTTCGCACCCGGAACAGGGTGGTTTTCACCTTGCTTTCCCCCATGCCGTACCGCTGGGCGATTTCCTTGACCGAATCCCCGAACCAGTACCGGCGCAGAAAGATACACCGCTTTTCCTTGGAAAGCCCTTCCAAAAACCGGTTTAACGATTCCTTTAAGGAACGTTCCTGGATGCGCCCCTCCTCCTGCCGGTCGGGGATGCAGAGTTCCAGCTCCGCCGTCAGTTCCACAATGGGGGCGCTTCGCTTTTGGGCCCGGTTCCAGTCCAGCTTTCCCATGGAGAGATACCGGCAGATTTTTGCCAGGTAGGCGAAAAAGTAGTTGGGACGTTTGGGGGGATGGTGTCCCAGGTTTTCCAATAGGTGTCGTTGACGCTTTCCTTGGCGTCTTCTTCGTTGAATAAAATGGAGTAGGACAAATGCTGTAACCGGGATCCGTATTGCAGGTCGGTCTGCCGGATTGCCTCCTGGTCCCGCTTCCAATATAGGGCGATGATGGCTTGATCTTCCATGGAGAACCCTCCTTTTTTCTTCCTTTCACCCGGTTAGTGGGAAAACGGGGCGGGATGGTTACAGAAAATGAAAACAATCTGAAAAAAATACCGTCCGTTTTTGCGGGCGGTATCACTATTTCTGTTACCATTCAGGATTTTTCTGAATGCCTTTTTGTTCTAAATAATGCCAAAACCGGTCCGAGTCGGCGTTGATGACCAGTTCTTCCGGAAACTCAATCTCTTTTAGCATTTCCGCCGCAGCAGAAAACCGGCCGATGGACAGGGCAAAGTGGGCGTCGCTGTCCACGATGACCGGCACCCGGTACTTTTTGCAGAGGGTGGCGATTTCGGTGCAGTTTTTCCGGCTGGACGGGCTTTTCAGGGTGGATTCGTTGATCTCCACCAGCTTGCCCCGTTCCCCGAACAGGGGGATCAGCTTTTGGTAGTCATAGCGGAAACTCCCCCGGCCGCTGTGGCCGATGACGTCGATGTAGGGATTTTCGCAGACCCCCAGATAGGCGTTGGTGTTGTCCTCCAAGGTGGCATCCTTTTTGTAGCAGGGGGCGTGGATGGAAGCAATCCTCCATTCCAACTGCCGGAGCATTTCCGGTTCCAGGTCGATTCGTCCGGTTTCGTCCAGAATATTGCACTCCGCCCCTTTGAGGATCCGCACCACTTCCACCACCGGCGGGATGGCGGT
>DVGY01000030.1 GCA_018712465.1 Candidatus Egerieicola pullicola
CCTCTGCTTGTAAGGCAGATGCTCATCCCAGCTGAGCTATACTCCCCTAATTCCTCGTTGTTTTCTGGTGTCTTGACCAGCGACAAGAGTTATTTTACCAAAGGAACCCCGTATTGTCAACCCTTTTTCAAAAATAGATTACATTTTCTTTCTTTTTTGAAAATAGAACGAAAAACAAGTTTATTTTTATAGAATTCAATCGATTCTCTCCGGTTCCAACTTAGATTGGCTAAACTGCTGGCCGGAATACAGTCCGGAGTACCCGCTGAGCAGGTAGCTCACCGCCGCCGCCACAGCGTAATAAAGGATCCCCTCCCCGCCTAACAGCTCTACTCCCAGCAGAATCGCGCTGAGAGGACAGTTCACCATGCCGCAGAACAAAGCGATCATTCCCACTGCCCCGCCAAAGCCTGGATCCATGCCCAGCAGCGGAGCCAAGGTGCAGCCCAGGCAGGCTCCAATGACCATACCCGGAATGATCTCTCCGCCTTTAAAGCCGGCGGCAATGGTAAGCACCGTCAAGCACAGTTTCACCAAAAAATCCCAGGGCAGAGCCTGTCCTGCCATGGCCTGGGCGATCATCTCCTGGCCTGCTCCGCCGTAGCGGCTGCCCAGCAGCACCAGCAGCCCGGCAATCACCACGCCTCCCAAGCCAATCCGCAGATAAGGGTTGCGCAGGTAGTGCCGGGCCAAGCGGATGGCCCAGTGCAGGGCAGCGCAAAACAGAATGCTCACCAGGGCGCACACCGCCGCCACCGCCACTGACTGCAAAATAGAGTCCCAGGCCAAACCGGGAAAGTCAGGACGGCCAAAGACCTCCCATTCCACTCCCAAAAGATGGGCCACGCCGTACCCAATCACCGCCGCCAAGGCGCAGGGAAAGATGGCGGAGTACAGCACCGACCCCACCTTGGCTACCTCCATAGCAAAAGCCATGGCCGTCACCGGAGCGCCGAAGATGGCGGCAAATACAGCGCTCATCCCGCACATGGTGACGATCCGTCCTTCCCCCGGAGCTAGTCTGGTTTTCCGAGCCAGGAAATTGCCCAAACTTCCCCCGATCTGCAATGCGGCTCCTTCCCGTCCGGCGCTGCCGCCGCACAGCTGGGTGAGCACCGTGCCAATAAAGATCAAAGGGGCCAGCCGCATCGGCACCGCTTCCGCCTCCCGAATTGAGGCCAGCACCAGGTTGGTGGAGGGGTCCTTTTCCAAACCACAAACCCGGTAGAGCAGTACGATCAGCAGTCCCGCCAAGGGCAGCCCGATAAGCAGCCAGGGCCAGCATTCCCCGCGGAACAATCCGGCCAGCTTCAAGCACCAGGAAAAGGCTGCGCCCACCAGTCCGCCCATTGCCCCGACCAGCGGGGCACAGAGGCACCAAAACAAGAATTTTTTCCAATATTCCGCTCCCCGGCGGACGTCACGCCAGATCCGTTTCATGGCTCCTCCTATGTCCCGGCAGGCAGTTTGCCCTCCGGCGTCCTGATTTCAAAAATCCCATTTCCAGCTTTCCAAGGCTTTGGGGCTGGTAAACCGCAGCACCTTCTCCGGGTACTGCCGTGCAATCTTCTCGTAGCCTTCTCTGCGCATGGCGTTTCGTCCGGTGAACAAAATCCAGCGCAAAAACTCCCCGTCCAGTTTTTCCGGACAGCCCTGAGTCATTGAGGGGCGGGACTCGCCTCGGTGGTGCAGCCAGCGCTCCCCCACCCGTTTCAGACAGGTCCAGCGGGAAAATTGCAGTATCACAATGCAGTCTGCTTCTTCCAACCGCCGTTCTCCCCAAAGGGAAAGGTAATTGCCGTCCATCACCCAATTTGAATTGGCATCCAAAAACTGCTTCACCTGTTCCCGTTCCAACTCCGATTCCTGCTCCACCCAGCCGGGCAGCCAGTGGACCTGATCCAGATGCAGAGCCGGAAAACCCAGCTGTTGGGCCAGCTGTGCCGTTAAGGTGGATTTGCCGCAGCCGCTATAGCCCAATACCGCAATCTTCATTCCCGTTCCTCTTTTCCCGTCAAAGAGGCGGTGTTCGCCCCGGTGTAGCGCAGCAGGTCCTGTGGGGCAAGGGTGATCTGCACCCCTTTTTTGCCGCCGCTAATCATCATTTCCGCCCCTTCCAGACAGCTTTCATCCACCAGGGTGGGGAATGGCTTTTTCATGCCAATGGGACTGCAGCCGCCCCGCTGATAACCGGTCAAGGGCAAAAGTTCCTTGACGTGGACCAGCTCCACGCTCTTTTCCCCGGCTGCTTTGGCCGCCTTTTTCAGGTTCAGCTCCTCCGCCACCGGCAGCAAAAACACATGGTAAGCCCCGCTGTGCCCTCGGGCCACCAGGGTCTTAAAGCACCGGGCCGGATCCTGGTCCAGCTTTTTCGCCACGCTGATACCGTCGATCAAGCCGTCGGAAATGTCATATTCCCGGTGGGTGTAGGGGATTTTCGCCTGATCCAGCAGGCGCATTACGTTGGTTTTCTGGGTCTTTGCCATAAGTGAGCACATCCTTGTTTGGTTCTGGGATTAGTATAATCCTCGGCGGGGGAAAATGCAAGGAAGGCCGGGGAAAAAGGAAAGCGGCGGAAAATTCCCGCCGCCCAAGTTTTGTTGTTATGGATTGACTTCGTAGGTGTAATACATTGTGGTGGTGGTGCCTTTCGGCATGGCTTCGATGTCCGAAGCAATCTTGGCTTCCAGGGAATTGCCCAAGGCCATGGATACACACACCCCAAAAGCCAGTCCAAAAGCACAGGCCAGGGCCACAATTTTCATGGAAAAACGGCGGCTTTTCATTCGATTTCACCTCCCGGAATGCAGAATTTCTTCCCTTTGCTGCCTTTATCATACTGAACAGCATTTACAAAATTAATCGTTGATTTTAAAATAAATTGTGCATTTTCTGTAAACAGCCGTTTCGGCCCCAACGCAAAAGAGCGGCGGGGAATTCCCCGCCGCACTGACTTGAGGCATTAAGCGTCTACGTCATACACATAGTACGCTTCAATCGTATTCCCTTTTTGAACATAAGTAGCTTCTTTAGGGGCAACAGCGCCCTGGGAAACTGCAAAAACAGTTACCACACCGGCACCCAGCAGCAGAACTACGGTAGCGCCAATCGCCAAAAGTTTCTTGGTAAGACGGCGAGATTTCATGATGTTCACCTCCTCACGATTCAAATTCAATATCCATGTCCTTTTTGGAAAAGTCGTTTCCATATCCATCGTTTTCAATCATTATACTTTGTAAAGTAGTTATTGTCAACATAAACATCAAATATTAAATGTAAAATATATGTAAAGTAAATTGCGCAATCAATTATTTCCTGCCGCCTTCTCTCTTATGAAACCTCCACCAGTTTTCCCAGCCCAAAGGAATAAAGATAACTTCCTGTCACCGGTTTCCCTAAATATTCCTCCACCGCCAGCTTGTAGCAGGCAAGCTGGGTGCGGTAACGCCGGACCAGTTCCTCCGGCTGGGTCACCCGGTCGGTTTTGTAGTCGATGAGCTTCACCCCATCCTCCCATTCCAAGATCAGGTCCACCACCCCTTGGAGCAGCAGGGGGCTTTGCTCCCCCTTGCCGGACTGAGGCAAGCCGGTTTCCAAACTTTCCGCCGACAAATCACAGAGGAAGGGATACTCCCGATACACCGCCTGAGCCGTGTTCAGCCACTGCCCCACCGGGGAGACAAACAATCCCCGAATCGCCTTCCGGGACACGCTTTCCCCCTCTTCGGAGGTAAGCAGCCCCAGCTGTTCCAACCGGGCAATTTCCTCCTCCGGATTTTGAGCCAAAGCGGTCAGATCTGCCAGCTCCAGCACCCGGTGGGTAGCTGTGCCTCGCTGGGCGGCGGTGAGGTGTTCCGGGTCCGGGAGGGTCAAAGGTTCCAGTTCCTCCTGCCCTGTTTGACGGCGAACCAGCTGGGTCACCGACAGCTTGGCAGGCAAGCGGGTATCTCGGTCAAAGGGATAGTCCTCCGCCATCTGGGCGGCCAGCTTTTGTTCCAAGACAGCATCTGGCTGAAGAGGCGCCTGCTCTGAAGTTTCCGGCTGATCCTGCTGTTGAGGCGCCTTCACCCGGCGCACCAGCACCTCGTCCTCAGGAAATGCCTGAGACAGTTGTTCCAAGGTGGGTTCCTCCGGCAAAGAGGGCTTTTGCAGCTCCCCAAAGGAGTCCTGCTGAGCCAACGCCAGCAGCAGCCAATCCAAGGCGCAATTTTTGGACAGGTAGTCATAGGGACTAACCTCCCCCTCCCCCTGTTTAGCCAAAACAGCCAACTGTTCTTTGGTAGGCGCACTTCCCACCAGAATCAGCTTTTCTTTGGCGCGAGTCAAAGCTACGTACAATACCCGCAGCTCCTCACTTTGATTCTCCCGGCGAATGGCCTGGCGCACCCCCACCAAAGGCAGGTTGTCGTACCGCTGACCCTTTTCCGGGCGGATCACCGGCATAGCCATCCCCAGCCGGCCGTGAAACAATACCGTACGCTGTACGTCCCGCTGGTTGAACCGGTGATCCAATCCCGCCACAAAGCAAATAGGGTATTCCAAGCCCTTGGATTTGTGAATGGTCATCAGCTGCACCGCTTCCCCGGTCTGGATATTGGCGCACTCAAACCGCTCCTGGCGCTGGATAGCCCGGTCTAAATACCGGACAAAACCGCCCAGTCCCCGGTGGCTGCCGGACTGGTAGTCCTGGGCGTAACTGATGAGCAGCTGCAAATTGGCCCCTTTCCGGCGGCCGTCCTCCATCCCCGCCACCATATAGTAGAAACCGGTGGTGTCGTAAATCAGCCGCAGCAGCCGGTCTACCTCCAACACCGCTGCCTGCATCCGTAGATGCCGGTAAAGGGAGAGGAAGGCCTGGTCTTGGTCATTCTGCCGGTTCAACAGCAGCCGGTAAAGAGGCTGCTCCGGGCCGGTGCTCCGCAGCGCTGCCAGTTGGGCAGGGGTATACCCCACCATTGGAGAAAGCAGCACCGCCGCCATGGACACATCCAGCAACGGATTGTCCAACACCCGCAGCAGTTCCAGCATCACCGCCACTTCGTAGGAATCAAAGTACCCTTGCTGCTGGCTGGCAAAGAGAGGCACCCCTGCCTGCTCAAAAGCGCGGCGGTAATCGGCGCTGGCTCCGGTGGTGCTCCTTAACAGCACACAAAAATCTCCGGGACGGCAGGGCCGCAGCTTACCCCCATCGCTGACCGAAAACCCCTGGTCCAGCATGGTGCGGATACGGTGGGCGATGTAGTCCGCCTGAGAAAAAGCATCGGTTTCTTCCACCAGGCAGAGCTCCGCCTCCATGCCTGGAGCATCAGGATAAGCTGCACCGGGGTTCAGCCATTCCTGCGCAGTGTAGTCCAGATCCCCGAACTGCTTGGTCATGCTTCGGGAAAAGATCAGATTCACCCCGCGACACACCTGTTTTCGGCTGCGGAAGTTATGGGACAGGAGAATCCGCCCGGGAAAGGCCTTCTCCTTTTGATAATCCCGGTACAGCTCCCCCCGGCGAACAAACAACTCCGGGGTAGCCCGGCGGAAGCGGTAGATGGACTGTTTCACATCTCCCACCAAAAACAGGTTTTCGCTGCCGGTAAGGTAGTCCTCGCCGTCCGCCCGGACCCGATCCGGGCCTTTGGACAACCCCCAGAACAACAGGTTCTGCACTGCGCTGATGTCCTGGCATTCGTCCACCATCACAGCGTAGTATTCTTCACTGAGCCGCCGGCCCAGATCGGTTTTCACATAGTCCTCCCCTTCCCGGCGGACTAAAAGCTGCACCGCCATTCGGGTAAGATCGGAAAAGGAGTACACCTGATTTTTCTCTTTTTCTGCATTGAGCCGGCAGGTGAAATCCCGGCAAAGTTCTCCCAGGGCCTCCATTCTGGGCTGAAGCCAATCCAGGTCCTGAGCAAATTCCGCCCCGGTACAGCAAAGCAGGGTTTGCAGCTCCTTGATTCCCTCTAAAATCTGCTGGCGGTCCTGAAGGGCCTGCTCCAATTCCGGGGAACGCTCCGCTTTTTTCTGCCGGGGAGTGCAACGGCCTCCGGAAAGGTCCCGCAACAGTGCCACTGCCCGGTCCCAGTTTTCCTGAGTCAGAGCTTGAACCAGTGTTTGGGCGCCCAACAACAGTTGGTGAAATCCCTCTACCGATGCAGGTCCAAACAGCGCGTCGTCTTCCAGGACGGGCTGAAGCTGCTCCAGTCCCCCGGCCAATTCCCCGGCACGATGAAGCAGCATGGGCAGCAGCGCCTTTCCCCAGGGGGAATGTTCTGGGGACATTCGAGAGCGCAGCAGCTCCAACATTGCCTCCAGCTGCACCTCTGGGAAGGGGTAAGAGTCCAGAAAGTCCCAAAGCTGCTCCACCGCTTCTTCCAGGGGGCCTTCCCCGTCCCGACAGAGGGTGTCTGCCAGCAAGGTATAGGCGGGATCTCGGTCTTTGCAGCGCTGCTGGAGCATCTCATTTCGGCAGTCCTGCGCCATTTGATTCAGTTCCCGCTCCTCCCCCACTCGGAACCGGGAGGAGATGTTCAGCTGTTGAAATTGTTCCTTCACCAACTGCTGGCACAGCGCGTCGATGGTGGAAAGCTTCATCCCGCCCAGCAAAAGCAGCTGCCGCTGGTAAAAGGGGTGGCCGGGGTGAAGCTGCGCCTGCTGGGCGATGGATGCCCGAATACGCTGCTTCATCTCGGCGGTAGCGGAACGGGTGAAGGTCACCACCACCAGCTTCGCAGGGTCTAATTGCAGCTTTTCGTCGCAGAGAAGCCGGGTGACCCGGCGGGTGAGGACGGCGGTCTTACCGCTGCCTGCCGCCGCGCTGACCAGCAGGCTGCCGCCGTCAGCATAGATGGCGTCTTGTTGCGCCGGAGTGAGGGAAAAATCTGCCATAAGAAAACTCCTTATCGGAAAGGTTTGGTTTTTTTCATCTTACCATTCCCCTTGTTCCCTGTCAAACCCATCCGCCGCCGCTTTTGTTCTGTTATTTTCCCATCCCATCGCCCCAAGAAAAACCTTCCTTTCTCTTTTCCCTTGCCCCCTGCTGCTAGGTATGCTATAATACTCTTGAAATTTCGTAAAAACAAGGAGGACTTCATATGTTTTGCAGCAAATGCGGGACCCAGCTGCCGGACGACGCAGAATTTTGCAGCAACTGCGGTCAGAAGGTAGGGGATACCGCTCCTGAACCGGCATCGGCTCCCCAGCCAACTCCGGCGTCCGCTCCTCAACCTGCCTCCACTGGCAATGCTGCCGCCAAGGCAGAAGCCGCTGCGGACAAAATCGGCGCTGCCGCGGAAGTAGCCGCCGATAAAATGGGAGCTGCCGCCGGTGCAGCCGCCGAAAAGGCAGGGGCCGCCGCGGAAGTGGCCATGGCCA
>DVGY01000031.1 GCA_018712465.1 Candidatus Egerieicola pullicola
GTCCCTTCGACGCCTTGGGCTCCACCATGGCCACCTACGTGGGTCAAAACCTGGGGGCAGGGAAGATCCGCCGGGTGAAGACCGGGCTGTTTTCCGGCTGCGCCATTGGCTTTGCCTATTCCATTGTGGCGGCGGTTGTACTGGGAATCTTCGGTTCCAACACCGCTATGATTTTCCTGGATGCCGGGGAAACCGCCATCGCCGCTCAGGCCGGAGAGTTTCTGCGCTGGGCCAGCGCCTTTTACGTGCTGCTGACCTTGGTCAACTGCGTGCGCTTTACCATTCAGGGACTGGGTTACGGCAAGCTGGCGCTGTTTAGCGGCCTCTGCGAAATGGTGGCTCGGACGGGAGTGGCCCTGATCCTTATCCCCATTTTTGGCTTCACCGGAGCCTGTATGGCCCACCCCGCCGCCTGGATTTTGGCGGATGCGTTTTTGGTGCCAGCCTTCTTTGTGATCTACGGCCGGCTGAAAAAGCGGTACGGGGAAGAGACCGGACAGCCGCTGAAGAATTCGGCGGAGGAAAAATAAAAAAGAATTTGGGAGAGCTGCTGTTATGGCGGCTCTCTTTTTTGGGGATAATTGTCATATTTCTCTTAAAAAAGAAAAACGATTTTAGAGGAAGTTCCATAAAATCATACAAAATTTTGTGCAGAATGATTGTTGCTTTTAGAGATGTTTTTTGATATGATAAAAGCAAGAACATAGACAGAAAAACGGCAAGGCCGTTTACACGATAGATTCAAATCGGAAAGGAGGAGAGTCCCGTGGGCTGATTGGTTTTAGGGTTACATCCCCTAGGAGCATACGGCAGACGAAACAAATCTACCGGAATCCAAAAAGGAGGATTGTGTGATGAAAACCAAAAAATCAAAATTGTTAAAAAGAGCATTGGCAGCCCTTTTGACCATGACCATGGCATTGGGTGTTGTTCCCATGACGGCCTTTGCGGCGGAAGCGCCGGCAGAAACGGCTCCGGTGAAAGCTACCTATTGGCTGAATGAGCCCCAGGAAGAAAGTACCCAGGTGCGAGTCGGAGCAACCATGCTGAACGTCCCCACGGAAGATCTGGAAAATGGCACTGTGATCGCCATTTTAAAGGACACCCAAGGGGAATACCTGGCAGTGGATTTGAACGACCAGGCGGCGCTGGCGGCGATTGACCCCGATATTTTGTATTTTCATAATGGTTTAGTTGAAATGTATTTGACCCGAACCGGGGGCAATCAATTTGCAATTAGGTTTCGTGTAACAAATGCATCAACGTTCAGCCGTCTTACCGGAAGCGCTTATGTAAAGGAATACACCACTTCTTTAACCAGTCTGTTTTATCAAAGCGGCAATCTGGTAACGAGACCATCTGGTGTTACCAGTGGTACTTTCTACAGTGCTTTACGGTCCTTTACTTACACAGGCAGTAATGCAGAACTCAACGTTGGTTTGCGGGGCGGCGCAATTTATTTGACTAATGGTCAAAAAATTGATCTGCCGTACGATAGTTCTGGATATTTGTCTCCGAAATGATCTTTTGTTCTAGCATTTCTTTTCAAGAAAAACCAAAGAATGAAAGGATGATCCCATGTCCAAGCGCAAACAAATTCTGCTGATTTTGGCAGGGATGGCGGTGCTGTTGGCGGCACTGGGGATTCTCTTGGGGATGGTGCTGAGTTCTGACCGCCAGCAAAACCAACCGGTAGCGGAAGATACGGTTTCGGATGGGGGAGAAGTTTCTTCCAGTGTTTCTCGAGCAAGCAAATTTCCGCCGGTGACTTATGTTTCCCGACCGGAGAACCATGCTCCGCAGCAACCACCGAAGCCGCTTATGCCGGACAATTTTGAATTGGATTGTCCTCCTCCTACGGAGGATCAGTTATATCCCGGCGCCACGGAAGAAGTGGACTATCTGACCTACGCACAGCCGGCCTTGTCCATGAACGACACAGAATTGATTGATAGTGGAAACCCGATTTATGCTTCTTACGCCGTTTCATATGTGGAAGACCTCCCGGTGGATTATTATGATACCGAATTGGTTTCCATCCAAGAAGCGTTGGAAGCAGATAATTTAATTTTTTGGTGGCAGTATGAAGTTTTTATGTGGGGCTATCTTCAAATGGACAGTCCAGTGCAGTATTACCGTGTTGTAGATTATGAACCAGTAACGGTGATTGGCATTACTGTTCGCCGAGATGGCGAATTTCCCCGTTGGTTTGCTATCCGGGATGGGGTCATCCAAGCAGTCCTTTTGTAAATTTGGTTTGGTGGGGGCGGATTTTCCGCCCCTTGTTTTTGAAAAGGAGGGAAGCCTATGCCACTAACTAAGAGACGAAAAAAGATTCTGCTGATTGCCATTCCCGCCGCGGTGGTGGTGATTGCCGCCGGAGTGATTGCGGCGGTTCTGTTGCTGCGTCCTCAGCCCCAAGGCCCCCATTTGGTGCAGGCCTACGAGGATCAAAACAATCCCATGTTTGTGGTGGTAGATGGAAAGGAAAGAAAAGATTTTGTGCCTCCATTGCCGTTTTATGGGATGGAATTGCCGGAGAGTTGGAACTGTGTTGAGGATGCAGCCACGGTATCAAATCGCTTCAGTAGTTACTATCAGGATATTTATGACAATGATGAAGGTATGACTATTACATTCACTCAAGATTTTGCTTACAACTATAGGCAGGTAATGGTACCGGGCATTTTGCAAAAAGTACGATTTCATGATATGGACGTCATTTGCTTTCAATCAGATGTGGATAAAGAAGGCAAAACAGCTCCTAATTCTGGTGCTGTATGGATTTATGGAGATACTTTGTTTTCTTTGACCTGTGATCGAGCGCTAGAAACGGATTCCATTATGGAGCTGGTAGGTCTAGTGCAATACGATACGCAGCAGGAACCCATTTACTCCCCATTTTATTTTAAATGCACACCTGGAAGAAATGATTATACCGTAGAAGGAAATCCGGAAATTCCAGAAGATTTAAGATGGTATTATTTTACACAGCCCCCAGAAGGATATGACGTAATTCATTATGTTGACAGCAACGACATTCAGCTCAGTTACGGCTTACCCGGATTGAGCGAGCAGTGTGATTATGAGAATGCAAACGGCGATACAATTTTATTGATAAATTGGACGTATCGGAATAGCGTGCTTCATATTTCTTGGGAAGAACTGACTGATCCAGAGGCTGTAGAAGAGGTAGTAATCCAAGGCAGAGATGGACTGATTCACATCAATGATGAGATTTCTGAGATCGTTTGGTTTGTAAGTGATTCCTGTTACATTTCGATCTGTTGCACTGCTCCTATGACCCGGCAGGAACTGCTGGACCTGGCGGCTACCGTCAGTCAGGATGCCGAACCGCCGGAAGTGGAAACTGAATGATAAAGTGGAATTGCGGCAGAAGGGAGGAGAGTCCCATGGGCTGATTGCTTTCGCGCCAGACCCCTGTTCATTGGCGGCATCGAAACCGAACCAAGCGTACGAGGAGGTACGAAAGATGAAAAAACATAAACTATTAAAAAGAGCATTGGCAGCCCTTTTGACCCTGACCATGGCATTGGGCATCGTTCCCATGACGGCGTTTGCCCAGGAAACTTCCCAAGCGGCCCAAGAAGCTGCGGCAATGCGGGCTTTGGAAAGCCGGGTGTTTGTTCTTGGTGGCGAAGAAAAAACGATTGAAGATTTGGAACAAGCTGCAGCCGTTATAGTGGTAACAGAAACGGGAGATTTGACAGCAGTTTCTGGCAGTGAAATTCGGGAATATTTAATTGCAAATCCAAGAAGAGGTGTCGACGGGGATGTCACTTTTAAAATCACCCGTACCACTTCAATGTCTGGGTATATTACTGCTTATGCAGTTTCAAACTCTAATAAAATTAAGAAAGTGGAAGGACAATTATATTGCCAGTCTACGGAAAGCGGAACATATTATTACAAAAATCCGAGTTCAGGTAAAACGACCTTGTGGCAAGAAAGCTCCACATCTCCAGCAGCTTATAACGTTACGTTTCAAACGAATAATTTCCAATTACCCAGCCTTATAAATTATTATGTTGGAATCAATGATTTAAATATGATTTTCGAGGGCACTACACTGACGGTTTCTGGAAGCAGACAACAATTGATCACAAATCCATGAACAAGGATTGCGTTATATCCTGAATAAAAAATACACTTGAATTCAGGCCGGCAACATTTCCTTGCCGGCTTTCTTTATGAGGTTGCTAAAGCGATGTGTATAGCTCATAAAACGAAGAAGAAAATATGGATCGGTTCTATCGCCGTTCTGATCATTGTTTTTGTGGTGATGGTGGTTTTGTATCTGGCAACAGGATGGAAACCAGAACCGAAAAAACCGTTTGAAATCTGGCAGGATCAAACTACCGGAGAGATCAACCGCTGCTTTTTAAAAGATGGTGCCGGATCGGATCGAAGCGAGTGGGACATACCTTTGGCTTTGTATGGCTTTGCACCGCCATCGGATTGGAAGCAAATCCAAAACGCAACTGAACAGGCCAATCAATTCAGTACCTTTTATCAGGACATCTACCAAGACAGCAGGGGAAATACATTGCTTTTTCTCCAGCGAACAGCGATGCAAAATATTGAAATTTCTGCGGATCAGGAAGTGATGTTTGGAGAAGTTCAGGTGATTTATCATCAAAAACAAGAGAGCTTCGGAAACGGCAATCTGTTTTATTACCAATCCACGGTGTCTTGGGTGCATGAAAATTCATTGCTTCAGTTGATTTATACCGGTAGTACTCCCATGGAAATCAATCCAATGCTGGAGTTGGTGGCATCGGTTGATTATACCGCAATCCGAGAGCCGGTATATTCCGACTTAACTTTGGCAGAAAGCTGCAGTTATTCTTTTGACTGGTGTGAAACTTACTCTGAACAAGTTCTTCTGCGCAATCGTTCCCAGGGAAATCCTGAAATCCCGGAAGGCGCTACTTTTGCTGCCTTTTCTCGAATTCCCGAAGGGTTTGTGGAAATGACCAGTTACCGGGAGGCGAACAATGCCAATCATCTTCCTACGGTAAGTTATTTGGGTTATCAAAATGGGAAGCGGCAGGAAATTTACCTCACCTGCTGGTTGGGCAGTAATGCCTACGATTCCGTGGGGAATCGAACTGGCTTCGGCGCATTGGGAAATTATGATGCCGAGCAGCTTCAAGATGCACAGGTAAAAGGAAATCCTGCTCTTTTGTACATGGAAGAAGATTGCAGCTGCATCGGCTGGATCGACGGCTACCGCACGGTAGAACTGGATGTGATGCACCCCATCAGCCGAGAAGAACTCATCGCCCTGGCGGAGACCGTCCAATAAATAACCCCTTCCTCCTCACCATACCCATTTTCAGTCCTGCCTCACGGCGGGGCTTTTTTTCCTTTCCTTGAAAGGGGAGTGGGGGTTGTGCTATAATGATTGCCAAAAGCAATCATTACGGTTCCCACTTTGCCGCCCCAAAAGCAAGGGCGAAAACCAGTGGAAACCCAACGGATTTTTGGTTGAAACTGATTGTCAAATCCAATCCATCCTACCTGGAGGTGTATCTATGACCCACACCCTTTCCCAGAAACCTCTGCCCTACCTGAAGCTGTTTTTGCTTTCCTTGCTGTTGGCAGGGCTGATTTTCCTGCCCTTTGTGATTTTGGACGGAGGCTACTTTTTCTACTACGGGGACTTCAACGTCCAGCAGATCCCCTTTTATCTTCACGCCCACGATTACCTCACCGAAGGTCCTCTGGGCTGGGACTGGGGGACGGACCTGGGCAGCGGTTTTGTGGGCAGCTATTCCTTCTACCTTTTGGGCAGCCCCTTTTTCTGGCTTTCCATGCTCCTGCCCATAGAGTGGGTGCCCTTTGCCATGGCGCCTCTGCTGATGCTGAAGTTTGCCGCCGCAGCTTTAACCGGCTACGGCTATCTGAAGCGGTTCACCAAGCGGGACTCCACCGCTGCCATCGGGGCACTGCTCTACGCCTTTTCCGGGTTCCAGATCTACAATGTATTCTTCAACCACTTCCACGAGGCGGTGATCGTCTTTCCGCTGCTGCTGATTGCCATGGAGGAAACCATGATTAACCGGCGGCGGGGCTGGTTTGCCTTGGCGGTGGGGCTGTGCGGAGTGGTCAACTATTATTTCTTCTTCGGCCAGGTGATCTTCTGTTTGATCTACTTTGTGCTGCGCTGTCTGTCCAAAGATTTCCGGCTTACTTTGTCCGGATTTCTGGCCTTGGTGGTGGAGGCGGTGATCGGACTGCTGCTCTCCTGCTGCCTGCTTTTGCCCAGCGCCATGATGGTGATGCAGAATCCCCGGGTGGACAACATCCTTTTGGGGTACAACGCTTTGTTCTACGACCGTGTCCAACGGTACGGACTGATTCTCCAAAGCCTGTTCTTCCCACCGGACATCCCTGCCCGTGCTAACTTCTTCCCAGACAGCAACTCCCGGTGGGCTTCGGTAAGCGCCTACCTGCCGTTGTTCTCTCTCACCGGGGTGGTGGTGTACTTTAAGAGCCACAAAAAGACCTGGCTGAAACGGCTGATTGCTATTTGCGCCATCATGGCCTTTGTGCCGCTGCTGAACAGCCTGTTTTCCATGGCGAACACCGAGTACTATGCTCGGTGGTTTTACATGCCTATCCTGATGCTGTGTTTGGCCACAGTTATCAGCCTGGAGGACGTCCAGGTGCCCTTTACCGGCGGCATCAAGTTCTGCGGCGTTGTAGTGGGGCTGTTTTTGATTCTGGGGATCCTGCCCAGCTATGGGGAAAATGGGGAGCTGGAATTTTTCAGCATGACCAACTTCCCAGACCGGTATTGGGCCTACATGGCCATTGCCGCCGCCAGCTTGGTGCTGGTGTTCCTGCTGCTGAAGCTGCGAGGAAAGATGAAGTTTCAGCAGTTTACCCGGATCACCACCCTCTGCGTCTGTGTGGTGATTTTTGGGGAAGGGGTGCTGCTGCTGGGCTTAGGCCGCAGTCACGGGGACGACTACACCCAGCTTACCGACCAGGGCATTGCCTTGTCCGCTCCCTTTGATTTGGACAGCGGCTACTTTTTCCGGGTGGACGAAGACGGTATGCTGGACAACGCTCCCATGAACTGGGGGTACTCCACCATCCAATGCTTCCATTCGGTGGTGGAGGGCTCCATTATGGAGTTTTACAGCGCCATCGGGGTGAACCGGGATGTAGCCAGCCGGCCGGATCTCAGTTACTTCGGCCTGCGGGGGCTCACCAGCGTTCGGTACTGCTTTGTTCAGTCCGGGGAGGATAATCCCAATCTGCCCGGCTTTACCTATCTGGATACCCAGAATGGCCTGGACATTTATCAAAACGATTACTTCATCCCCATGGGCTTCACCTACGACAAATACATGACCCGTACCCAGCTGGAAACCTATCCGGAAGAAAGCCGGGACAAGGTGATGTTGGAAGCCCTCTGCCTGTCCGACGAGGACGCTGCTTTGTATGGGGGACTGATGGAGCAGCAAAGTGATTACGCCCGGGTGAACATTGGTCAGGCAGAGTACCTGCTTAACTGTGCGGAGCGGGCTTCTTCCTCCTGCCACAGCTTCACCTGGGACCACACCGGCTTTGAAGCCGCCATCTCCCTGGACACCGCCAACTTGGTGTTTTTCTCGGTGCCCTACGATGCCGGATGGAGCGCCACGGTTAACGGCCAGCCGGCGGAAATTGTAAAGGCCAACGTAGGCTTTATGGCGGTGCTGGTACCGGCAGGGGAAAATACCATCACCTTCACCTACACCACTCCCGGTTTAACCCAGGGCTTAGTAATTACCGCCATTGGCGGGGGACTGCTAGTGATCTGGGTGGCAGCTTGGATGGTGCTTCGCCGCAAGGATCCAGCGCAGTACGCCGTCCTCCCCGGCCGTCACCGCAGCGAAGCCTTTTTGCCGGTGCAGCCTGCCGCCGGACAGCGGTATCTGAAGTGGCGCTATCCGATGGACGAGGAAGAGGAAGATACAAATTCCCGGGAAGGTCCGGACAACACTCCTTGACTTTTTAGATCAGCGTTTCAAAGCGGCCTGTATTGCCGGTTTCGGCAGGGGCCGCTTTTTTGTTGGGCAAAAAAAGAGATTTTTTGGGTGTCGGGGGCATCTCCTATTGCATCTCCTTCTTCTCTGTGGTAATATTATAATAACTGTTTTTCTCCCGGAAACGGAGGTTATTTTGTGAGAAGTTATCGCCGCCTATTGGTGTTTTGTTTAAAAATTAGTTTGTTTTTGGTGTTGTTTGCTCTATTTTTAGGCTTCTACGCCATTCCCAACTTTGCCCTGCGCCATCCTTCCCGGACCCTGGCCACTACCTGCTTGACTTTTGCAGTGGCGGGGATTGCCATGATGTCCATTTACGGGGGGTACAACATCGGCAAGCAGAAAAGCAAGCCCATTATCTTTTCCATGTCCCTGTCAGCGCTGGTCACGGACTTGATTACCTATCTCCAACTGTGTATCATGAACACCAATGAAAACCGCTATGCCCAATTTACCTTAGCGGATTTCCACTACTTGATCTATATTTTCCTGCTCCAGGTGCTGGCTATCGTGGCCTTTACCTATCTGGGGAATTATCTTTATTTTAAGATCACCCCTCCTGAGAAGGTGCTGATTATTACCTCCTCCCAACAGAGCTTGGACCAGATCACTCCCAAGTTGAAGCACTATCTGCGGCAGTACCGGGTGGCTCACGTGCGGGCCTACGACGCCCCGGACATTTTCCCTATGATTGACCGGTGCAATACCATTTTCCTTTACGACGTGCCCACTACCCAGCGCACCACCCTGTTGGAATACTGTTACCAAAACCAGAAGAACATCTACTTCAATCCGGAGCTGGGAGACGTAGTGGAGGTAAATTCCAACCATGTGCTGCTGGACGACAAATCCTTTTTAAGCTGGGAAGCCACCGACTTGACGTTAGAACAGCGGCTGCTGAAACGGATTATGGATTTGGTCATCAGCATTGTAGCTTTGGTGATTACCAGCCCCATCTTTTTGATCTGCGCCATCGCCATTAAGTGCGGGGACGGGGGGCCGGTGTTCTTTAAACAGAACCGAGCCACCAAGCACGGAAAGATTTTCCGGATCATTAAATTCCGCACCATGAAGGTCAACGTGGAGAACATCAGCGCCACCACCGATGACGATCGGATCACCAAGGTGGGGAAGGTGCTGCGGAAATTCCGGGTGGACGAGCTGCCCCAGTTGTTGAACATCCTCAAAGGGGAGATGAGCGTGGTGGGGCCCCGGCCGGAGATGCTGGAAAACGTGGACAAATACACCCAGGAGCTGCCGGAGTTTGAGTACCGGCTGCGGGTGAAGGCAGGACTCACCGGCTTGGCTCAAATTATGGGTAAGTACAACACCACCCCCAAGGACAAGCTGGTGCTGGACCTGATGTATATCGAAAGCTACAGCCTGTGGCAGGATATTAAGCTGCTGCTCCAGACCCTCACCGTCTTTTTCAAGGCAGACAGCTCCACTGAAGGCTTCCACACCGAGGAAAGCGGCATGAAGTTTTTGAATGCCGAAGAACAGGCCAAGGTGCTGGAAGAACGGAAGAAAAATCAGGTGATGAAGGACCGAGGGTGAAACGTCAACTTCGTTGATGTTTTAGTGAAGAATGAATGTGAATAATTGTGGTTTTGATTTGATTGAAGAGCAAAGTTCTTCCATCTGAAATTAGTTTGGTGCGAAGCAGTTCTTTTTACCACAATTGATGAAACAGATGAAGGATTGACTGATGTGGGATGCCGGTGGCCGGGACAGAAAGAAGGAAACGGAAAATGTGGGTTTTGTTTATCATTTTAGTGATCGTTTTCGTCTTACTTATCCTTGCCAAAAAGCAGTGACAGACAAAAAAGACAGCCGTTTACCTGGTACGTAAAGCGGCTATCTCAATCGCGAATCTTCAGATCGAATTGTTGTTGGTTTCGCTAGATTGTCAAGGTCAGGAAAAGTCCGACGCCATTTGCACTTTTGCGGAGGACAGAAAAAGCCGTGGCGGAAACCCGTCACAGCTTTTACTGCTTTTCGTTATTATGATGGACAAGCCAGGAGAAGCGGATTTATGCGACCTTCCCGTGAAGGCGCATGGTATCGTTGCCGCCAATTTCCATGGTAGAGTCAAAGGAGGACTCCTCCATGGGAATGCTGACCCGATAACGAAACCAGCCGGAAGAAATCGGCGCCGTGCCCTTCAGCTCTACTTGCTGACGGGAGTCGATCTGCACAGTTTCAATGGGGACAATATTGCCCCGAAATTCGCAGTAACCGCTGCATCTTCCTGGAGAAAGACTCAGCACCATGGCGAACCGAATTGGACCGGATGGGCTTTGAACAATCAAAAGATATTTGCGGTGCATCATAACCGGCCACTTCCTTTCTTGGGGCGGACAGAGAAGGGAGAGTTCGGTAACAGGGTGGGTAGAACTCTCTATGATTTCATTATAGCGGAGGGCAAGTGAAATTACAAGCGTTTTTTTATTAACATTTCATGAAGTTGTACGGTCATGTTACCAGAAACTTGGTAAAAATTTCGGCGAAACCTGGAATTTTTCAAGAATTTTTCATCCAATTTTAATTTAGCAGGCAAAAGTTGTCTGCTTTTTCGGAATCTTCCCGAAGGAAGGAGCGGAACATGAAAGCGAGAATTGTACGTCAAAAACGGGCGCTGCTGTGGGGAGTGGACCCGAAACAAGAACCGGCTGTATCCACCATTGGAATTTGCGATATGCTGGGAATCACCTGCCGGGTGCCGGGAAAGGAAGGATTGACTGTCAAGGTGGAGGCCTTGCTGGAAACCCCAGACACCCAGGGTTGTGCTTGGGAAAATCCGCCTTTGCTGCTGCTAAGCGGACTCACTGACCGGGAATTGGATGACCTGCTGGGAGAACTGCGAAGGGCGAAACTGGCCTGGCCCTATAAGGCCATGGTCACGCCTCACAACCGGAATTGGACCCTGGAACAGCTTTATCAGGAGATTCAGCGGGAGCACCAGGCAGTACAGAAACAGATGGAAAAGTAATCGGGAGAGAGACCGGCGTTTGGCCCGGTCTTTTTTCGTTGGGCGGGTTTTCTCTTTGTTGAGGGGTGGACAGACGCTGCTTTGTTCCTGGGACAGTGGGACAGTATCGTCTTCCGCCGGGGTGGTTTTTGCAGGTCAAACAAGATATTACATTTAGGATATTTTTGCTTCTGTTTTCCTATACGTAATGAGCAAAATCCACATTTGTCGTAAAACTGTTTTGAAATCCTAAAAATCTTCCGGCGGTTTTTGTCAGAATTTTACAACGGCCCCTTTTCTGTACGGAAATCAAAAATTCTTCTTGCCTTTCCACCCATTGCGTGCTAGTATAGGAGAGGTTTCAGGTTTCTTTTGGAAAAAAGTACCCAGAAAAGAGGTATTCCTCATGATTCATCATTTGATGCGGAAGCTTTCCCCGGCCCAGATCGTGGCCTTGGGGTTTGCGGCGGTGATCCTGCTGGGAGCGCTGCTGCTGATGCTTCCCTTTGCCACCCGGGACGGACAGGGCGCCCCCTTCCTCACCGGGTTGTTCACCGCTACCTCCACTTCCTGTGTGACGGGGCTGACCCTGATTGACCCTTACACCTATTACACCCCCTTCGGCCAAGCTATTATGCTGGTGCTGATTCAGGTAGGGGGCTTAGGCGTTGTCACCATGGCCATGGCGATGGCTACCATCTCCCGCCGGCGGATCGGCCTGCAGCAGCGGATTTTGATGCAGGAGTCCATCTCGGCACCTCAGATGGGGGGCATTGTTAAGTTGGTGGGCTTTATCTTCCGGTTCACCGCCATCTGCGAAGGGGCAGGCGCCATTTTATTGGCCACCCGCTTTGTCCCCTCCATGGGCTGGGCCGACGGCATTTGGGCTGCGGTGTTTACTTCGGTCAGCGCCTTCTGCAACGCCGGTTTTGACATTAACGGTTTGCTGATGCCGGGAGGCAGCTTGATCCCCTTCTGGAACGATCCGGTGGTGCTGCTCACCGTGGCCTTTTTGATTATCATCGGAGGCATTGGTTTTTTGGTGTGGAAGGACATTCAGCAGCACGGCATTCATCTTAAATACTACCGGCTGCAAACCAAGTTGGTGCTGGCAGTCACCGGACTGCTGATTCTGCTGCCCACCCTATTTTTCCTGTTTTACGAGTTTAATCCCGTCAAATGGCCGGAGATGAACTGGGGAGAACGGATCCTCTCCGCCTTCTTCCAGTCGGTAACGCCCCGTACTGCTGGATTTATGAGCCTGGATATGCGGAACTTCAGCCAGGCGTCTCTGCTGCTGGTGATTGTGCTGATGCTCATCGGCGGCTCTCCGGGATCCACCGCCGGCGGTATCAAAACCACCAGTCTGGGCGTGTTGTTCCTGTCCTTGCGCAGCTGCCTGACCAAAAAGGAGCACCTGTATTTCTGCAAGCGGCGTCTCCCTGACGGAGCTTTTCGGAACACCATGGTGCTGTTGTGTATGTTTTTGACCCTATTTGTGGTGGGCACCATGGCCCTCTGCTGTTTGGATGGGCTAAGTCTGGTGGAAGGAATGTTTGAAGTGGCTTCCGCCCTGGGCACAGTTGGCTTGAGCCTCAGCGTCACTCCCACCTTGGGAGCGGCTTCCCAGATTGTGCTGATCTGCCTGATGTACCTGGGACGGATTGGCGGGCTGACTTTACTGTATGCCATGAACAGCCGAGCTGTGACGGTACCCCGGGAATATCCGGAGGAACCGGTGAACATTGGATAAACAGCACCGCCTTTGCACCGGCGCTGCCGGGTTTCGCCTTGGTTGTCCGGTATGATCCCAAGATCTTTGGGAGAGCGGGGCGGAACTCCATTGAAATTTTCCCTGTTGGGCCAACTACCCCCAAAAATATAGATGACAGCCGGGGGTATGCAAAAAAGGAGAGAGCGACATGAGATCCAAATCCGTTTTAATGTTAGGCATGGGCTTTTTCGGACAGCACATGGCGGAAAAGCTGATCCAGATGGGCCACGATGTGCTGGCCATTGAGCAGGACGCTACCCGAGCCAACCAGGTGGCGGAGATCATCCCCAACATCCAGATCGGGGACGCCACTGACAAGCAGCTCATTGCGGGACTGGGGGTGCGCAACTTTGATTTGTGCGTGGTCACCATTGGCCAGAGCTTCCAGCATTCCCTGATGGCCACCACCCTGCTGAAGGATTCCGGAGCCAAATTTGTAGTGAGCCGTGCCATCGACAGCGTCCACGAGCAGTTTTTGCTGCGCAACGGCGCCGATGCAGTGGTATATCCGGAACGGCTGGCAGGGGAACGGGCCGCCATTCGCTACAGCATGGACACTATCTTCGACTATATCCAGCTTTCCGACGACTACTCCATCGTGGAGGCGCCGGTGCCGGAAGGATGGAAGGGGAAAAGCATCCAGGACCTGGGCATCCGACGGAAACAGCAGATCAACGTGCTGGCAGTGAAGCGGGGCAAGCAGGTTACCCCGGTCACCGACCCCAGCTACCAGTTTTCCGGGGATGAAACGGTGATTATGATGGGTAGCGAAAAGAATTTAAAGAAAGTGCTGCATTTTTAAACAACAACCAGTAAGAGTTCGGGCCGGTGGACAAAACCGGCCCTTTTCCTGTTTCATTTTAGCTGTTTTGGACTTGGCGCCGGGACGGACCTACTTCTCGGAAAAAATATTGCAAATTCAAGATTTGCTCTTGCATTCTTTCCCCAACCCGACTATAATTTGTTCTGGCAAAAATTTTGGCAAATGAACTTACATTATTTTGGAAAAGGAAAGAAGGACGTTACTTTGGAAAACACACTCATTATTCTCCAGCAGATCGCCATTATGTTTCTGCTGCTGGCGGTGGGATGGATCTGCGCCAAGATCCACCTGCTTACCCCGCACGGCACCGGCCAGCTCTCTTCTATCGTGCTCTATGTGGTCAACCCCATGGTGATTATCTCCACCTTCCAGACCGACTTTGACGCCTCCAAGTTCTCCAACCTGGGACTGGTGTTTTTGCTCAGTGCGGTAAGCTATGCTTTGATGATCCTGTTGTTCCACCGGATTTTGCCCAATAAACCTTGGGAAAACCGAGGAGTGGAGCGGTTCGCCGCCATCTACGGCAACTGCGGCTTTATGGGTATCCCCCTGGTGCAGAGCCTGTTTGGAGCGGACGGGGTGTTCTACCTTACCGCCTTTTTTGCCGCCTTTACTGTCTTTAACTGGACTCACGGTGTGCTGCTGATGGCGGGGAAGGTAAACCGCACCGAGACCATCAAAGCCCTGTGCAACCCTTCCTTGATCTGCACCATCATCGGGGTGCTGTTGTACGTGCTGCAGTTGAAGCTTCCCTCCATCCCCATGACCGTAATCAACGATCTGTCGGATATGAACACGCCCTTGGCCATGCTGGTCAGCGGAGCGGCGGTGGCTCAGACCAAGCTGCTGGACTGCTTTATTCACCTGCGCAGTTACTTTATCAGCGCCCTGCGGCTGCTGGCGGCTCCGGCCATCGCCCTGTTGCTGGTGGCGTTTATCCCCATGGATCCGGTGGCCAAAACCACCTTGGTGATCCTCTCCGGCACTCCGGTGGCCAGTTCCACCACTCTGTTTGCCATCCGTTACCGGCGGGACAGCCAGGTGGCGGCCCAGATGTTCACCCTGTCCACTTTGCTTAGCGCCGTCAGCCTGCCGGTGCTGACCCTGGTGTGCGGATTGATCATTCACTAAATCGAATCATTTGATTGAGAGCTGCTTTCGGGCGGCTCTCTTTTTTTGCAGGGTAAGGCCTTCCTCAGGACGAGAGGGGAATGGAAAGGAACAAGCCTCATCATTTTTTGAAATAGAAAAAGGGTTTTGGAGGAAACTACATAAAATGTAATAAAATTTTGTGTAATATTTCGATTGTTTTTATAAAATATTTTTGCTATGATAAAGACAAGAACATCGACATAAAAACGGCAATCTACCCAAAAGGATAGACCAAAACTGGGAAGGAGGAGAGTTCCATGTCCATTCTAAAACAGATTTCAGTCATTGCAACCAAATGGGCCTCTGCCTAGTTTCAGGAGCGTGATAACAATGACCTTGACGAAAAAAAGAAAAAAGATTTTACTCATCGCCCTTCCCGCGGCGGTGGTGGTGATTGCGGCGGCAATGACTGCGGCGGTTCTGCTATTGAGCCGTTTTTCCTCTGTTGTTCCTTGGCAGCTGCAAAACATCAGTCAGTACAACGGCACCGGAAAGACGGAATACGCCATTGCCAACGGACTGGAGTCCAATGCTGAATTGCCTCAACCCATGCCCTTTTACGCATTTACTCCGCCGGAAGGATACACCCACACTGAAAATGCTCAGGAAACTGCCAACCGGTATTCCACTCACTATTACGATGAATATAAAACATCGGACGGAGAGAAGATCATCTCCTTGACCCAGCAGCCGGCCTTTGTGTCTTGGCGCTATTCGGCAGAAGGCAGCTACCAAGAGGTTCAGTTTGGAGACACCAAGGTGGTTTGCCGGATGGGAGATGAGGATGCCACGGCCATTTGGATTCACGACCAAACGCTATTGACCCTTTTCGTCAATCAACACCTGGATGAAAACCAACTGTTGGAACTGGTGAGTCGGATAGACTATGAAAATCTTCGTCAGCCAATTTATTCTCCGTGGGAGTTCCACTGGGGCAGCTATGTCGAAACTGTGGTAGATAATGAGGGGGAAGATGTTATCCAAACCTCTTCCAAGTATTATGAAATCACCGGCAATCCTCAGCTTCCGGAACAAATTCAGTATTACGGTTATGCGCAGCCGCCGGAAGGATTTGAGTTGAATCAGCGATTGACGGAATTGAATTCGCAGGATGGCTATTGGATGGAGTTTTACACCGGCGAAGAGGCGGAATTTAATATCAGCACGAGAGTGACCGGCATGCAAGTATTTGACGACATACGAAGAGAAGATCTAAACAATCATGATCTGATTCAGGAGATCACTGTTAAAGGCAATCAAGGCTGGTACCACCAAAGCGATACCGGGGCGGAGCTGGTGTTTGTCATCGATTACCTCATTGTGGACATGGTCTACGAAGGGGAAATCACCCAAGAAGAAATGCTCTCCCTGGCGGAAAGCCTGGTGCAAAAACCCCTGGAGGAAGAAGCTTCCTCCACGCTTTCCTCGGAATAATCAATGGGAGCTGCCCTGGTGGCGGCTCTCTTTTTTTGCGCCCTGCTTTTGGGAGAGAGGTTGCATTTTTTTCTGTTTCTTGATACAATAAAAGTAAACAAAACCCCCAGATTCAACGACAAAAAAGAGAGGAAATTAGAGGCCATGGGAAGCTTTTTTCAGGACACCTGGCTGGGGCTGGTCAGCGTGGTCAAAAACTTCAATCCCATTATTGATGTGTTGGATATTCTGGTGATTTCCTTCATCATCTATAAGGGGATCCAACTGGTACGGGAGACCCGGGCGGAACAACTGCTCAAGGGCATCCTGCTGATCTTAGTCATCACCTTGGCGGCCTTTTTGCTGAACATGAAGACCCTCAACTTCCTGATGAGCAATATCCTGCAAATCGGTATCTTCGCTTTGATCGTGCTGTTCCAGCCGGAGATTCGCCGGGCGCTGGAACGATTGGGAAGGGCCAGGATGGGCAATGTGTTTACGGCGGAAAACGCCCGTCACGCCGGGGAGTGGGAGCCGGTGATTCCCATTATTGTATCGGCGGTGGACCGGCTGAGCAAAACCGTCACCGGGGCCTTGATTGTCATTGAACGGCAGATCAAATTGGGAGAACAGATCGCCACCGGGGTGATATTAAACGCTACCCCCAGTGTGGAGCTGTTCGGCAATATCTTCTATAATAAAACCCCTCTCCACGATGGGGCGGTGATTATGCGGGACGGTCAGATTTTGGCGGCAGCCTGCTTTCTGCCCAAGCCCCAGAAGGAAGAGCTGATTGCCACCCACTTCGGCAGCCGTCACCGGGCCGCCATCGGCATGAGCGAAGTCAGCGATGCCATTGTGATTGTGGTCAGTGAGGAAACCGGCACGGTGTCGGTAGTGGTGGACGGTAAAATGGAGCGGGGATTTGACTCCGCCCGCCTGACCCGGTATCTGCAAGCCAACCTGATCGGCAGCGGTGAAAATGACAAGAGCGTTCGGGACACCGTGGTGAACCGGCTGCTGCGTAAGGGCAAAAAGCCCAAGCGGAAAAAGAATCCCAAGCAGGAGGAGAAGGACGGATGAAAAAGTTCGATGCACAACGGTTTTTCTCTTCCAAACGGGTGCTGATGATATTGTCTCTGCTGCTGGGCATTATTGCTTGGCTGACAGTGTCCCTGGTGGTGGACCCCAACGTCACCACCCAGATTGACGGGATTCCGGTGCAGGTGGAGCTCACCGGTTCCGCCCAGCTCAACGGGCTGGATGTGGTGGACCAGCAGGACCTGGTGGTCAGCGCCCAGATTACCGGCGCCATTTATACTGTGGGCAACCTGACAGCGGATGACTTTACCGCTACGGTGGATGCCAGCGACATCTCTGAACCCGGCACCTATCAGTTGGATGTAACGGTGGTGAAAAACAACACCCACGACGAAACCTATAATGTAGACTATCCGGTGCAGTCCACGGTGAACGTGACCCTGGACCGGTTTGAGGAAGCCAGCTTTTTGGTGGAAGCCAGCGTCTCCAACAAGACGGTGGGCTTGGAAGGCACCTTTATGGGCGAATTGGTCAGCAATCCCACTACCGTCACCCTGACCGGCCCTGCTGCCGAGATCGAACAGATCCAGCGAGTGGTGCTGGAAAATACCGACTCCATGACCCTGACCAAGAGCACCACTGTTTCCGGCAGCTTTGTGTTCTACGACGAAAACGACGCCCGTTTGGAACAGAGCGGCAACGTCACCGCCGATGCAGTGGATCCTCGGATCACCATTCCGGTGTACCGCCGGGAAAGCCTGCCCTTGACCTTTGACTATATCAATGTGCCCAGCGGGCTGGATGTGGATCGGTTAAACTACTCCATGAGCAACGAAACCATCTCGGTAGGGGTGCCGGTGGATAGTGGCACCACCCCTGATTCCATCAGCTTGGGGCAGATTGACGTGCGGAACATCCTTCAGGATTACAGCTACACCTTTGAGGTGAGCCTGCCTTCCGGTTATCTGAATCTCAGCGGGCTGCAGCAGGTTACGGTGACCTTTACCGACGAGTTGGACAGCACTGTGTTGGCGGGCACCAACATCGTCACCGCCAACCGGCCTTCCGACTACACCATCACTGTCAACACCGACCGGGTCAGCAGTATCACCTTTGTGGGGCTGCCTCAGGACATCGCCGGACTGACCAGCGACGATGTGGTGGTAACCCTGGACTTTGCCAACGTCCGCTTGACCCAAGGAGAACAGCGAGTTCGAGCTTCCATCAGCCTGAACAACGGCGCTATGGCTTGGGCGGTGGGAGAATATTATGTTCCGGTCACCGCCATCCAGAGCTTCGGAGCCTCCACTTCTGGGTAAGGTACAGGAAAAACAAATTGAAATTTCAGAGAGCTGCTTTCGGGCGGCTCTCTTTTTTGGGCAGGCTTCTTTTTCAATCGGTGAAAAGAAAGGGAAAGATCTCTTTCATAATAGAAAAAAGAAATAAAAAAGAAAAACGATTTTGGAGGAATTTCCATAAAATTCAATAAAATTTTGTGCAGAATGATTGTTGTTTTTAGAGATGTTTTCTGTTATGATAAAAGCAAGGACGTAGACAGAAAAACGGCAAGGCCGTTTACACGATAGATTCAAATTAGAAAGGAGGAGAGTCCCGTGGGCTGATTGGTTTCGCACCCGACCCCTGTTCATTGGTGGCACCGAAACCCTACCAAGCGTACAAGGAGGTACGAAAGATGAAAAAATAAAATTGTTAAAAAGAGCATTGGCGGCCGTTTTGACCATGACCATGGCCCTTTGTACGGTGCCTATGACAGCCTTTGCAGCGGAAGCGCCGGCAGAAACAGCTCCGGTAAAAGCTACCTATTGGCTGAATGAGCCACAGGAAGAAAGCACCCAGGTGCGTGTCGGAGCAACCATGCTGAACGTCCCCACGGAAGATCTGGAAAATGGCACTGTGATCGCCATTTTCAAGGACACCCAAGGGGAATACCTGGCAGTGGATTTGAACGACCAGGCGGCGCTGGCGGCGATTGATCCAGAGATTTTGTATTTTTATAATCGCACGATTCAAATGTATTTGACCAGAACCGGAGGCAATCAGTTTTCCATTAGATTCTATGTAACAGGTGCATCAACATTCAGCCGTCTTACCGGAAGTGCTTATGTAAAGGAATACACCACTTCTTTAACTAGTCTGTTTTATGAAAGCGGCAATTTAGTAACGAAGCCGTCAGGTCTCACTAGCGATTCTTTTTACAGCTCTTTACGTTCCTTTACGTACACAGGCAGTAATGCAGAACTCAACGTTGGTTTGCGAGGCGGGGCGGTTTATTTGACCAATGGTCAAAAAATTGATCTGCCGTACGATAGTTCTGGATATTTGTCTCCGAAATGATCTTTTGTTCTAGCGTTTCTTTTCAAGAAAAACTAAAGAATGAAAGGATGATCCCATGTCCAAACGCAAACAAATTCTGCTGATTTTGGCGGGGATGGCGGTGCTGTTGGCGGCGCTGGGGATTCTCTTGGGAATGGTGCTGAGTTCTGACCAGCAGCAAAACCAACCGGTGGCGGTGGACACAGAATCGGGTTCAGAAGAAGTTTCCTCCAATGTTTCTCGAGC
>DVGY01000002.1 GCA_018712465.1 Candidatus Egerieicola pullicola
GGTGTATCTCCCCTTTCCATGTTTCCCCTATTGTATCCTTTTGAAAGACCGATGTCAAAAGGTTGTGGTATACGACTCCCGCTTTGCCGCCCAAACAGCAAAAGCGGCAGTTTGCCTGACGGCAAAAATCAGGGGAAACCCATGGGCCATTTTTGTGGTATACTGAAACCAGGAAACGGAGAAGGAGACATTACCATGATTCGGAACTTAGAGCCGGGGGACCTGGAAGCGGCGTTGACGGTGTGGCAGACAGCCAACCAGCAGGTCCACCGCTTTCTCCCTGCCGCTTTTTGGCGCCAGCGCCGGGGGGAGGTTTTGGCAGCCCTGGGCCGGGAAGAGGTGTATGTGGCGGTGGAACAAGGAAAGGTAGTGGGGTTTATCGGGCTGCACCGGGACTGGGTCCAGGGGCTGTTCCTACTGCCGGAATGGCAGGGACGGGGCATCGGGCAGCAACTGCTGGGCAGGATCAAACAGCAGCGTTCCCAGCTTTGGCTTCAGGTGTACCACAAAAACCGGCAGGCCCTGGAATTCTATCTGCGGGAAGGATTTCAGATTTCCCGGCGCAGCCTGGACCCGGACAGCGACGAAGTGCGGCTGACTTTGGTCTGGCGGCGGTGACCCCTTCCACCGGCCCTTTTCCCAAACCGCCGGAAAAAGGGCTAATCCTGCAAACTTTTTGTGAAGGCAGTTTACAAAACAGGAAAAGCGTGCTATACTAAAAGTAACGAATCGTAACTATTATGACGATTTAGTACTAAAGGAGCGAGTCCCATGTTGGATAAAAATAAATTAGCGGACTACGTGCTGGGATTTCAGTCCCGGCGCACCTTTTCCCAGCATCTGCCCAATCCGGAAGAACTCAACCAGGTGCAGCAGGCGGCCCAGGAGCTGTCCTTGGAATCCGGGCTGACCTTCACCCGGTTTGAGCAGCCTCAACTGCTGTTTGAAAGCTTTAAGCGGGGCAAGGGATTTTTCCGCTTCCCTCACTATTATTACGTCATCAGCGCCAAGGAGGACACCCCCATGACCCGGGGCAAAGCGGGCTATTTCGGCCAGGAGCTGGCGCTGTACATCACCTCCCTGCGGCTGGGCTGCTGCTGGGAAATCGACCGGTTTGACCCCCAAAAGCTGGAAAGCCTGCTTTTACTGGAAGAAGGGGAAAAGCCTTTGGCGGTGCTGCTGTTCGGGCGGGTCAACCCCATCCGCAGCCTGCGGGAAGACGCCATCCACCAGCTTCGGAAAATCCACAGCAAATCCTTTGACAAAATGTTCCGTTCCGACCGGCTGGACATCCCTTACTGGTTCCACCTGGGACTGGAATACTTCCACAAAGCCCCCGGCAACGCCAACCGGTATGAGGAGGCCATCCGCTTGAAGGACAACGTAGTGACCTTCACCGCCCAGCCGGGCAAGGAAGTCAACACCGGCATCGGCACCCTGCACTTTGAGCTGGCAGTGAACAGCCTGCCTTCCTGCCACGGGGAGATCCAGGTGCTGGACCAACAAAAGGTCTGCTTTATCAACACCATTGGAACCGCCGAAGAGCAGGCAACGGCCAAAAAGGAGGGCAATCATGGAGCTGCGTGACAAAAACGGCCTCACCGAGGCGGAATTTTTGGCGGCCTACCGTCCGGGTGACTATCCCCGTCCTTCGGTGACGGTGGACATCCTGCTGTTTCTCAAGCCCAAAACCGGCTTACCCAAACTGCTTCTGGTCCGCCGGGGCGGCCACCCCTGTCTGGGGATGTGGGCTCTGCCGGGGGGCTTTGTGAATCCCGATGAAAACACCGAAGCCGCCGTGCTCCGGGAGCTGGAAGAGGAAACCGGCCTATCCGGCCTGCTGCCCACCCAGCTTTACTTCTTTTCCGATCCCCGCCGGGATCCCCGGACCTGGGTGATGAGTTGCGCCTATCTGGCGGTGGTGGAGGGGGACACCCTCCCTGCCGTAGCGGGAGACGACGCCGACGATGCGGCTTTATTCTCCCTGGAATATCTGGACGTCACCCAGTCCTCCCGAATGGAAGGGGAAACCACCGTGATGGAATCGGAACACGTCATCCGTCTCACCGGGCCGGAAACCCTGACTGCCCGGGTGAAACTGATCCAGGAATCTGCCGGACGGATGCAGCGGCAGACGGTGGTGGAGCTGGACAACCAAGGCATTGCCTTCGATCACCCCAAATTCATCACCCGAGCCATGGAATTTCTCCGCACCCACCCGGAGTACGGCATTGCGGTAGGAGAATGATTGCCTTAGCAATCATTTATGGTTCCCACTTTGCCGCCCAAAAAGCAGGGGCGGCATTTCGCCGGACGGCGAAAACCAGTGGAAACCCAACGGGTTTTTACCAGGAAATAAATTGCACACAAAAAATCCAGCCATCGGAAAATTGAAAGTTCCGGTGGCTGTTCGTTTGTCGAAAAAGGTTCTTGATGTTTCCGGATTGACCTGCCCTTGGCTCTGCGCCATTGGGCAGGCGGATTCCGGCTTACTGTTTCCACGACTTGATTTTAAAAATAATCTAAAACAGGAAATTTTAAAATATAGTATTTCGGCAGGGGCTTTGCCCCTTGCAACCCCACAAGCCTTTAAAAAGGCTTGACCTAAACTTTACTTTTTCTACAGTCTGCAGCCATCGGAAGATTGAAAGTTCCGGTGGCTGTTCTTTTTTGTCCGTTACCCCTGCTGCCGGGCCAGCATCTCCTTCACCTTCCGCAATCGGGTCAGGTTCGAGCGCTCGTTGTCCTCCAGCTTCATGGAGATGGTGCGGATGGTCTGTTCCATCTGAGGGATCATCACATATTCCAGGGCGTTGACCCGCCTTCGGGTGCGCTCCATTTCATCGGCCAGCATTTCACAGATTTTATTCACCTGAGCCAGCTCATAGAGCTTGGGCAGAAGCTGCTGCAGTCCCTGCACCGCCCCATCCAGTTCCGGGGAGGTAAAGGCAAAGCCGTAGCCGATGCCGGTTTCGGGAGCCTGATAGGAAATTTCCGGCACCGAAAGGTTCATCAGATGGGCGGTGGCGCAGTCCGGCTCCCGTCCGGCGGCGGAAAGCAGCAGCGCTTCGGTCAAGGAAGCCTGCCCCATCTCCGCCTGAGCCAGCAGCATAGAGCGGGAGGCCTGTCCCAAGGCTGACTCCACCTGACGGTACAGGGCCAGCCAGCGGCGGTGGTAGTCCATGTACTGCCGAGCCATTTCGTCCTGTTTGTCCTTTAACAGTTTATGGCCCCGCCGGGCGGTGGCCAGGCGCTTTTTGGTTTTGTCCAGTTCCAGCCGGGTGGGATTTACGGTGGCGATAAGGCATCACCTTCCTTGGGCAGATAGGTTTCCAGATATTCAGGATGAATCCGCTTCAGCTCCGATCTGGGCAGCATGGAAAGCAGCTTCCAGCCGATGGACAGGGTTTCTTCCATGCTGCGGTCGGTGTGGTAGCCCTGGCAGACGTACTGCTGCTCAAAAGCCTGGGCAAAGGCGGCGTACTGCCGGTCCATGGGAGACACCGCCGATTCCCCCAGCACCACCGCCAGTTCCATGGCCTGTTTGCCCCGGGCGTAGGCGGAAAAGAGCTGGTTCATGGTGTCGGCGTGGTCCTCCCGGGTTTTTCCCTTGCCGATTCCCTTATTCTTCAACCGGGACAGGGAGGGCAGCACGTCGATGGGAGGTTGGATCCCCTTGCGGAACAGATCCCGGGACAGGATGATCTGCCCTTCGGTAATGTAGCCGGTGAGATCGGGGATGGGGTGGGTTTTGTCGTCCTCCGGCATGGTGAGGATGGGGATTTGGGTGATGGAGCCCTTCACTCCCCGAATCCGTCCCGCCCGTTCGTACAGAGAGGCCAGGTCGGTGTAAAGATAGCCGGGGTAACCCCGCCGTCCCGGCACCTCTTTCCGGGCGGCGGACACCTCCCGCAGGGCCTCGGCGTAGTTGGTCATATCGGTGAGGATCACCAACACCTGCATACCCAGGGTGTAGGCCAGATATTCGGCGCAGGTAATGGCCATCCTGGGGGTGGCGATCCGCTCCACCGCCGGGTCGTCCGCCAGATTCAAAAACAGCACCGACCGCTCCAAAGAACCGGTGTTCCGGAAGTCCTCCCGAAAAAACTCCGCCTCCTCAAAGGTGATGCCGATGGCGGCAAACACCACGGCGAAGGTTTCGTTTTCCCCCCGCACCTTGGCCTGCCGGGCAATCTGGGCGGCCAGCTGGGCGTGAGGCAGGCCGGAGCCGGAAAAGATGGGCAGTTTCTGCCCCCGGACCAGGGTGTTCAGCCCGTCGATGGCGGAGATGCCGGTTTGGATAAACTCCGCGGGATAGTCCCGGGCGGCGGGGTTGAGGGGGGCGCCGTTGATATTCAGGTGGGTATCAGAGAGCAGCGCCCCGCCTCCGTCGATGGGGCGTCCCAGGCCGTCAAACACCCGGCCCAGAATGTCCGGGGAGACGGTGAGTTCCAGGCCGTGGCCCAAAAACCGAGCTTTGGTGCCGGTGAGCTCCAATCCCTGGGTGCCGGCAAAGAGCTGCACCAGGGCGGTGTCCCCCTGGGCTTCCAGCACCCGGCCCAGCCGCAGAGAGCCATCCTTGGAGCGCACTTCCACCAATTCGTCGTAGGTGACCTCTTCCACCTGGTCCACCAGCATCAAGGGGCCCACCATCTCCCGGATGATTTTATAGTCGCGCTTCACAGTCCTTCTTCCTCCTCCTGGGACAAAGTGTCCAGCTGGTGCAGCAGAGTGGTGACCACGTCCTCCCACTGATCTTCCGGCTGATACTTCATGCCGGCAATGGCGGTGAGCAGCTCCTGCTGGTGCAGCTCCTGCCAAAGCTGCCGGTTTTGCAGACAGTTCAGGCCGTGGTGATACCAGGACAGGATTACCTGGAGCATCTGGGCCTGTTTTTGGGGGGAGGTGTAGCGGTCCACTTCCCGGAAGGCGTCCTGCTGCAAAAAGTCCTCCCGGATCATCCGGGCGGTTTCCAAAATCAGTTGTTCCTTCCGGCCCAGGGCGTCAAAGCCCACCAACCGGACGATTTCATTCAGCTCCGCTTCCCGCTGCAATAAAGCTCTGGTCTCGGCCACCTGGCTGCGCCAGCGGGGGGAAACCTGGATATCGAAATAATCCCCCAAGCGGTCCTCGTAAAGGGAGTAGCTTTTCAGCCAGTCGATGGCGGGAAAGTGCCGCTGGTAAGCCAGTTCGGCGCTCAGGCCCCAGAACACCTTCACGATCCGCAGGGTGGCCTGGCTCACCGGTTCGCTGGTATCGCCCCCCGGCGGGGAAACGGCCCCAATGGCAGTGATGGCCCCCTGCCGTCCTTCCCTGCCCAGGCAGACCACGCTGCCTGCCCGTTCGTAATACTCCGCCAGCCGGGTGGACAGGTAGGCGGGATAGCCTTCTTCCCCGGGCATCTCTTCCAGCCGCCCGGACATTTCCCGCAGCGCCTCCGCCCAGCGGGAGGTGGAGTCGGCGATCACCGCCACCCGGTAGCCCATATCCCGGAAATACTCCGCAATGGTGATGCCGGTGTAGATGGAAGCCTCCCGGGCCGCCACCGGCATATCCGAGGTGTTGGCGATCAGCACCGTCCGCTTCATCAAGGGCAGTCCGGTGCGGGGGTCGGAAAGCTGGGGGAACTCCTGGAGCACGTCGGTCATCTCGTTGCCCCGCTCCCCGCAGCCG
>DVGY01000032.1 GCA_018712465.1 Candidatus Egerieicola pullicola
TGGCCCGCAGCGACATGGTGTCCTTTGCGGACAGCCTGGTGGCGCCGCTGAGCTTAATCAACGCCTTGATTGCCGCAGTAGGGGAACGCCGCCAAGAAGAAACCCGCCGGGTGTTTGACCGGTTGGAGGAAATCTGGGCGGAGTACGACGTCTATGCCAAAGCGGAGGAAAGCGATGGAGTATGATGTGATTGTGGTGGGAGCTGGTCCGGCAGGAATGCTGGCCGCCGCCACTGCGGCCCAGTACGGCAGGCAGGTGCTGCTGCTGGAACACAAGGAACGCCCTGGCAGAAAGCTGGGAATCACCGGCAAGGGACGGTGCAACCTCACTAACCACGCCGGCATGGAACAGATCATTGCCGCCTTTCCCCGGGGAGGACGGTTTTTATATAGTGCTGTCAGCCGGTTCACTCCCGAAGACGTGATGAACCTGTTTGAAAGGCTGGGAGTGCCCTTAAAAACGGAACGGGGCAACCGGGTATTCCCTCAAAGCGACAAAGCCAGGGATGTGGTGGATGCCCTGGTGAACTATGTGAAAGACAGCGGGGTGACACTGCTCTGCGGTGCTCACGTCCACCGGCTGCTGCTGAAAGAGGGCGCCGTGGAGGGGGTGGAATGCCGCACCTCACAGGGGGAGGAGACCTTTTTGGCACCCAACGTGCTGTTGGCAGGGGGAGGGATTTCCTACCCCGGCACCGGCAGTGACGGCAGCTGCTATATCCTAGCTAAACAAGCGGGGCACACCCTTGTGCCTCCGGTAGCCAGCCTGGTGCCTATTGTCACGGTGGAGGACTGGCCTAAACAGGCCCAGGGACTGAGCCTAAAAAACGTGGCCCTCACCGTTACCGATCAAACCACCGGCAAGAAGGTATTTGAAAAGCAGGGCGAGATGCTGTTCACCCACTTCGGAGTGTCCGGGCCGCTGGTGCTCTCCGCTTCGGTGTGGATGCGTCCTATGGAGCCGGAACGGTACGCCCTTGCCATCGACCTCAAGCCTGCTTTGACGGCGGAACAGTTGGACGCCCGGCTGGTGCGGGACTTCTCCGTTCAGCAAAATCGGGATTTCTGCAACAGCTTGGAAGGGCTGCTGCCTAAAAAGCTCATTGATCCGGTGGTGGTTTTGTCCGGGATTCCAGCCCACCAAAAGGTGAACGCCATCACCAAATCCCAGCGGCAGGAATTGGTCCAACTGCTCAAGCATCTGTCTTTGACCGCCAAAGAGTTTCGGCCCATTGCCGAAGCCATTGTTACCGGCGGCGGGGTGTCCTTGAAAGAGGTCTCTCCCAAAACCATGGAGAGCAAGATTGTTCGTGGACTGTACTTTGCAGGAGAGCTTTTGGACGTGGACGGTTACACCGGGGGCTTTCATCTACAAATGGTCTTTTCCACCGGTTATGCCGCCGGAGAAGCCATGGGAAGCTGGGACTGACCGATTGATTCGCTCACCAATCCACCCTTCGTTGGAGAAAAAGAGGATGATTTTATGATATTACGATTGTATCCTTATTTTTCGCCGCCTTTTTGGCCATCGCCCTAGGCTTTGCCCTGTGGGGGAGCCTTCTTATTCTGTATGTGGTGCTGATTGCCATGATGGTTTGGCTTCTTTGGAAGGCTGTCCGGATTCGGCGGTGGAGCAGGAAGGCGTTGAAACAAACCGCCCCGCCTGAGAAGTCCCCTGTGCTGAAGGTGGTGCAGTTGGTGCTGCTGGCAGCGGCGCTGGTCTGCGCCTGGATGGCTCCCCGGCAGCCTGACCCTGTCCGCAGCCCCTATTTTTGGGGAGTTTTGGTGCTGTTTGCCGCCATAGTGGTCACGGTAGTGATCCAGCGAAACCGCCGGCCTGGAGCTCAAAAGCCATCTGCCTGGATGTGGTTGCTGTACGGGGTGCTGGCGGCGGATCTGATCAGCATCATACTGTATCTGTTCCTTCCCCAGGGACGGATGGTGCTGAGTTGGGTTATGGTGGCCATCAGTGCAGCGGGACTGGTGCTCAGCATTCTGTTCTGCCATCGCTACCCCTGCAGAAGGACTCTCCCTTCTGGCAGATTTTTCCCCAGAAAAAGTCCTCTAAACGGCAGTTTGTCTGGGATCTGGTGTTCTGCCTGTCTCTGGTGTTGGCGGTGGTGTGCCTGGTTCTGTTTTTTGCCAGCGCCCTGGGCGGGGTTACTTGGCTGGGATACGGCGCAGCGGCAGGGATGATTGTTTTCTGGCTGATTCCCATCTACCTGCTGTTTCCCGCCCTGCTATCCTGGATCTGGAAACGGGTTTGCTGGCGGCAGCACACCGGCAGTGGGAAGATGCCCAAACGAAGCGGTCTGGAACGGGCCGGATTTTGGCTGGCCTTTGCTGCTGTGGTGCTGCACCTTTTGATGTTCCTTGCCGTGCTGCTCTTTCTGGTGTTTCACCGGGAGATTTCAGCAATCGCTTATGCCATGTCCTTGGATGAGCTGCCGGATACGGTGAAGTCCCTGATGCTCCTTTACCTGGCTCTGACGGTTCCCAGGTGGGAATTGGTTGCCATGGGAGCGGCGGTATCACTGTTCGCTCTGTTCTCCGGGCTGTCGGCGGTGACCGGGGTAGTGGTCAGCATCATTGGATTGGCCCGAAAGGAGAAACCTCAGCTGCCTCCGGCAGTTCCCGGAACACCGGCGGCTTCTGCTCCCGTTCAGGCTCCTTTTGCGCCTTACTCTACGTACCCTACGGCCCCTGCTCCTGTGCAGGATCCTTCTGCCCCGAACCCGGTGCAGGATCCCGCCGATGCTTCTTCGGTGAAGCAGCCGTCTGACGATTCCATGTAGGAATAAACCACCGCTTCCATCAAAACAGAAAGGAAAAGCATCATGAGAAACGATTGGATGGATCTTCGCAATCCTTTGCTGTCCCTGCTGCTGGGCTGTGTTCAGCTTCTGCCGAAACAGGGAAGCTGGGGCATTGCCCGGATGGTGCTGGATCTGCTGATTATTTTCCTGCTGGTGCTTTCTTGGATTCTCACAGTCCGTGCCCAAAAACGAGGGGATGAGGCGGCCGACATCCAGCGCACCAGCAGTTGGATGAACTGGGCGCTGTTGGTGAGCCTGCTGCTGTACCTGGCCGCCTTGATGTTGGACATCCTCGGGATGCTGCCCCTGCTGCGGCTGATTTTGCTAGGCGTGGGGCTGCTGATCTCCCTAATTGTGCTGGGACTGATTGTCCACCGTATCAAAACCTGGACGGACTGAGCTGTCTGTTTGGGACGAAGCTATCGACCTTGCCGATCTTGGCAGACCGAAAGGAGAAGGTTATGAACCGTTATTTGGAAGCGGCGCTCTTTCCCGGAGTGTTGATTTTACTGGGAATCACCTGGATTTTGCCCGACGACCAGTTGGTTTGGCTGATTGCTGCTGTGGTGCTGGATCTGCTATTGTTGGCAGTGCTGGTTTGGTACTTGATCCGGCGGAGGAAAACCCGCCGTCCGGCGCCGGAAGGAGAATCCAAGCGCACCTACACCTGGCAGTATTGGACCTACCGGGTGCTGTTTACCCTGGCGGCGGCCTGCTACCTCATTGGCGGGCTGGTCAACCTGATTTTGGACTTTGCCGGGGCGGACGCCGGTTGGTGTGTTTGGCTGTTTGTGGCAGGACTGGTGGCTGCCGCCATTTCCCTGCCGCTGGCCCTTTGGGATGAAGCCATTGACCCCGCTTGAATGTAAGTCGAAAGGAAAGGATGTACATCGTGAAAAAACACTTTAACGAAGATCTCTACTACCCCATTGTAGCTTTATTGCTGGGAATTGTCCGGTTACTGCCCGATTCCGGTACTTGGTGGGTGACCATTGAGACGGTAGTGGATTTGATTTTGATTGTCATCGCCGTGCTGAGTTTGGTGGTGCTGCTGAAAACCGGTACGGAAGGAAAACTCAAGCCTGCCGCCTTGATTTTGGCCTGTCTGGCCCTGGCGGATTTCAGCGTCTTTGCCATTTTGCAGTTGGTGGGAATCCAAACCGGCAGTTGGAACACCGTGGGCGCTGTTGCGGGCTTGGCGTTGGGCGTGATTTCCTTGGCAGTGACCATTGTGTACCTGCTGCAAAAGAAGTCCAAAGCAAAAAAATAAGGGAGGAAGGATCATGAACAACTGGAAGAGTTACTGCACCTGCACCGATCTGGACTGTCCCTGCCATCCCTCCCGGCACGATCAGGGCTGTACCCCCTGCGTGCGGAAAAACCAGCGTCAGGGGGAGATCCCGTCCTGCTTTTTCAAGCTAGTGGAGGATCGCCAAAAGCCGGACGCTTACTTTTTTGAAAACTTTGCCGACTGGGTGAAGGAGCATAAAAAGCCCTCTGCTCCTGCCGGGGAAGAGGGTTGACAAATTCCCCAAAACCCGGTATCCTAAAAGAACAAATCCGACAGCCGCCTTTTGGTGCATCCAGCGGCTGTCTTTTTCTGTCAATCTCAAAACGGAAGGTGAAATTCCATGCGAATGCGCAACAAACCCTGGGCCAAAGGAGAACTGGAAGCCTGCCCTTATTATCTGGCGGATCCCTTTCCCATCCGGGGGCACCTGCATTCCTTGTTTGAAAAATCCCAGCCGGTACATCTGGAGCTGGGCTGCGGCAAAGGAGTGTTTTTGGCCAGCCTGGCGGTGGAAAATCCTCAGATCAATTACCTGGGTATCGACATCAAAAGCTTGGTGCTGGCCAGCGCCATCCGCAACATCAACGCCGCCTATGTCCAGGCAGAGCGGAAGGTGGACAACGTACTGCTGACCCCCTACGACATCAGCCGCATTACCAATATCCTTTCTCCAGAGGACACCGTGGAACGGATCTACATCAATTTCTGCAACCCTTGGGATCACCCCAAACAGTTCAAAAAGCGGCTGACCCATCCCCGGCAGTTGGAGCAGTACGCCACCTTCTTCCCCGCCGGGGAGATTTGGTTTAAAACCGACGACAAAATGCTTTTCGACCACAGCCTTCGTTACTTTGAAGATTCCGGCTATACGTTAAAAGCGGTGGAGCGGGACCTGTACCACTCCTCTTGGCTTTCCCAGAACCACCCCACTGAGCATGAACTGCGGTTTGTGGAGCAGGGCTTGCCTATTTATTTCTGTATCGCAACGAAAGGCCAGTCCTGCTGATCTTTCTCCTCCAAACCTTGGGGGCCAAACAGAACAGCCCTGTTTTGCTTTGCAAAAATCGGTTGGGAGATTCACCGGGCTTCCTGTGGGGAAAACCTAAAAACGAATTTGAAACAAAAAATAGGACCTGCTTCAGTGTTTTTGCGGAAGCAGGTCCTGTTTCGTTTTGGATTATTTGGCGCCGGAGGCAGGCTGGGAGGGAGACACTCCTTCCAAACCAGACTGCTGGGCGGCTTTCTTTTTGTCTTTGTCCGGGGAGGGGATGACAATGGCGCTGATCAATGCTGCCACCGCCACCGCCAAACCGGCGCCCAGCACCGGAGTGCGGGCTGCGGTGGGGACGAGAAACCAGCCCGCCAGCATCACCAGCACCGCCACTGCCAGCAACAAGTAGGTAAGGTATTTTTTCATGCTCTTTCTCCTTTGTGTTTCAATCTCCTTGGTTTCGGGAAGCGATCTTCTCCCTTGGAATTTTGCCCCAAGGGGTCTCTAAAATTTGTACCTCTATTTTACCACTCTTTTTGTAGTTGGTCAACCTCTATAAAAAATAGAGGTTTATGTCTAAAAATCTGTGAAAGAGGCTTTGTCAAGCTTGGCCGGTTAATCGGTTGCAAATCCCGCGCTCTCTATGGTATAATTATTATCTAGGACAATGATTACGATTCCTCCTTTGCCGTTAACCGGCAAGGGCGGCATTTGCTTTGCCAAACCAGGGGAAACCCATGAAATAGAATGATTGTTACAGGGAGGCAGACCGCCTCGTTACCTCTGCCCAAAGGGGGAATTTTATGATTACCATCCTGTTGGCCTGCTTTAACGGCAAAGAATATCTTCCCGCCCAACTGGACTCCATCTTGAGCCAAACCACGAAGGAACCCTTTTCGGTGCTGATTCGGGACGATGGCTCCACCGACGATTCCCAGCAGGTGCTGGCCCAGTACGCAGACCGGTATCCGGACAAGATCACCCTGTTGGAGGGGGGGACGCCTACCGGCAGCGCCAAGGGCAACTTTTTTGCGCTGCTGGACGCCGTCCGGGAGAAGAACCTCTGCCAGCCAGGGGATTACCTGATGTTTTCCGACCAGGACGATGTCTGGCTGCCGGACAAGGTGGAGCGAACCTTGGCTCTGATGCGGCAGACGGAAAAAAATCCCGCAGTTCCCGCTTTGGTTCACGGCAACCTGAAGGTGGTGGACAAAGACCTAGCGGTGATCCATCCCTCCTTTTTCGACTTTCAGGGCATCAGTCCAGAGCGTTGCAGCCTCACCAATTTGCTGGTGCAAAACTGCATCACCGGCTGTACCATGATGATTAACCAACCCTTGTTTGCTTTGGCGGACAAGACTCCGCCGGTTTGTGCCATGCACGACTGGTGGCTGGGGCTGCTGGCGGCTTGTTTTGGCAAAATCGGGTATACCGATCAGCCCCTGATGCTTTACCGCCAGCACGGGGATAACTCTGTGGGGGCCAAGGACATCCGAGACCTGTCCTTTTACACCCACAAGCTCTCTCAAAAGGAGCAGATTCAAAAAAATTACCGGGAGATGTTTGCCCAGGCAGAGTTCCTTTGCCGGGAATATGAGGATAAACTCACTTCCCAGCAAAAGGAGATTCTCACTGCTTGGTATACCATCCCCAAACTGGGGCGTTTTGGGAAAGCCCGGCGGATTGTAAAATACGGCTTTACCAAAAACACCTGGCTGCGGACCTTGGGGCAGTTTTTCAGCATTTAGGAGGAATGCACCATGTTTGAGGGGATTGCCTTGCCTCTGTTGGGAGGATTTCTCATTGCCCTGGGCATTTTGAATATCCGGGGCAACCTCTCCTCCATCCACTGGTACCAGCGCCAACGAATTACTCAGGAAACCGCCCGGCCTTATGGAAAATGGATGGGCAGCGGTTCGGTTGTGATAGGCGGAGGGCTGATTTTAGGGGGTGTGCTGGCTTGGACTAAGTGGAGTCTGGCTTGCCCTTATGTGGCCATTGCCGCCATTGCAGTGGGAATCGGGCTGATGGTTTACGCCCAGGTTCGGTACAACAAAGGATTGTTTTAATGGTTTTTTCGTTCGGGCTTGTACAGTTGTCACACCCAGTCTTTCCTTCTGCCCGGGAAATCTGGTGAAATCGGAAAACTTACC
>DVGY01000033.1 GCA_018712465.1 Candidatus Egerieicola pullicola
CAGGAGTACGACCTGATCTTGGTGGATTCCACCGATCCCTTCGGCCCAGGGGAAGGGCTGTTTACCAAGGAGTTTTACGGCAACTGCTACAAGGCCCTTACCCACCAGGGAATTCTCATCAACCAGCATGAGAGCCCCTACTATCCTATGGACGCCAAAGCCATGCAGCGGGCCCACAACCGGCTGTTTGGGGTGTTCGAAGTCTGTAAGTGCTATCAGATCCACATCCCCACCTATCCTTCCGGCCACTGGCTGTTCGGTTTTGCCAGCAAAGGTCTGGATCCGGTGAAGGACTGTCAGGCGGATCGCTGGAACGCGCTGGGCTTAAAAACCCGGTATTACAATACCCAGCTTCACAAGGGCTGCTTTGCCCTGCCCAACTATGTGCTGGAACTGCTGAAACAAAGCGAAGAAAAAGAGTTTCATTAACCACACCAACCATCTCAGAACGACACCAATGGTAAGGAGGATTTCTTATGTCCAAAGCATTGATTATCGGCGCCGGCGGCGTGGCCGGAGTGGTGATCCACAAATGCTGTCAGAACAGCGATGTGTTTGATTCCATCTGCATTGCCAGCCGCACCAAGTCCAAGTGCGATGCCTTCAAGGAAAAGCTGGAAGGCACCACCAAAACGAAAATTACCACCGCCCAGGTGGACGCCGACGATGTAAACCAGCTCATTGCCTTGATTGAGCAGGAAAAGCCGGATATCGTCATCAATGTGGCTTTGCCCTATCAGGATCTCACCATCATGGATGCCTGCCTGGCCACCAAAACCGATTATCTGGATACCGCCAACTATGAACCGGAAGACACCGCCAAGTTTGAATACAGCTGGCAGTGGGCCTACCGGGAACGGTTTGAGCAGGCAGGGATTACCGCGGTGCTGGGCTGCGGCTTTGACCCCGGGGTGACCGGCGTGTTCTGCGCCTATGCTCAAAAGCATTATTTTGATGAAATCCATTACATCGACATCCTGGACTGCAACGCCGGGGATCACGGCTATCCCTTTGCCACCAACTTCAACCCCGAAATCAACATCCGGGAAGTGTCCGCCAACGGCAGCTATTGGGAAGACGGCCATTGGGTGGAAACCAAGCCCATGGAGATTAAAAAGGTATATAACTTCCCTCAGATCGGGGAAAAGGATATGTACCTGCTCCACCACGAAGAGTTGGAAAGCCTGGGTCAGAACATTAAGGGCATTAAGCGGATCCGCTTCTTCATGACCTTCGGCCAGAGTTACCTCACCCATCTGAAATGTCTGGAAGATGTGGGCATGACCTCCATCGAACCCATTGAATTTGAGGGCAAGCAGATTGTTCCCCTGCAATTCTTGAAAGCGGTGCTGCCGGATCCTGCTTCTCTGGGCCCCCGGACCAAGGGCAAAACCAACATCGGCTGCATTATGACCGGCATCAAGGACGGCAAGGAAGTCCACTACTACGTGTACAACGTCTGCGACCACGAAAAGTGCTATGCGGAAGTGGGCAGCCAGGCGGTCAGCTATACCACCGGCGTCCCTGCCATGATCGGCGCCATGATGGTGCTCACCGGCAAATGGAAGAAACCCGGCGTCTACAATGTGGAAGAGTTTGATCCCGATCCCTTTATGGACGCGCTGAACAAGTGGGGCCTGCCCTGGGTCGAGGACTTTAACCCCACTTTGGTGGAAGAATGAGGGCCAATGTCAGGGAGGCGGCGTACAGTCGTCTCCCTTTTGACCCCCAAAAAGTGCCCAGCCCTGCCTATGTGATCGACGAGGGGAAATTAAAGCAGAACCTGGAACTGCTCCGTCAGCTTCGCCAAGACACCGGCTGCAAAATTCTGCTGGCCCAGAAAGCCTTTTCCTGTTACGCCCTGTATCCGCTGATTGGGGAGTATCTGGATGGGGTGACCTCTTCCTCCCTTCACGAAGCCCGGCTGGGGTATGAGGAGATGGGCAAGCAGGTCCACACCTTTGCCCCGGCGTACTGCTCGGATGAATTTTCGGAGATTCTGCGCTACTCCGACCACATTGTGTTTAACACTCCCTCCCAATGGAAGCGGTTTCGTCCCATGGTGGAGGCGGCGGACAAGAAGGTGAGCTGCGGGCTGCGAGTCAATCCGGAATGTTCCACCCAGGACCACGCCATCTATGACCCCTGTGCTCCTGGTTCCCGCATGGGCACCACCGCCGGTCACCTGACTGCCGGGGATTTGGAGGGATTGGACGGCCTGCACTTCCACACCCTCTGTGAGCAGAATTCCGACGCCTTGGAAATCACTCTGGATCAGGTGGAGATCAAATTCGGCCAGTATCTCCCACAGATGAAATGGCTGAATTTTGGCGGCGGCCACCACATCACCCGCCCGGACTATGATTTGGAAACCCTCCGACGGTGCATCCGCCGGACCCAGCAGCGCTACGGGGTGGAGGTGTATCTGGAGCCCGGGGAAGCGGTTGCCCTCCGTGCCGGGTACTTGGTTTGCTCAGTGTTGGAGTTGATGGAAAACCATCTGCCCATCGCCATTTTGGATACCACCGCTGCCTGCCATATGCCGGACGTGTTGGAGATGCCCTACCGGCCTCCCCTCCTGACTTCCGGCTGTGAAGGGGAAAAGCCTTACACCTATCGTTTGGGTGGACCTACCTGCCTGGCGGGGGACATCATTGGGGACTACTCCTTTGACGAGCCGCTGGAAGTAGGGGATCGACTGATTTTTGAGGATATGGCCATCTATACTATGGTAAAGAACAATACATTTAATGGAATTTGCCTGCCTTCCATCCTCATTGCCCGGGAAAACGGGAAGTTGGATACCGTCAAGACCTTCGGCTATGAGGACTTCAAGCGGCGGTTGTAATTTGCGGTGACAAGGTGCTTGCCTTGTCAGGAAAGGAGAACTCCTTGGAAGAATCCATGGATACCCGCACTCGGATGATGCTGGGTGATGAGGGGGTAGACCGGTTAAATCAAGCCACGGTAGCGGTGTTTGGAGTAGGGGGCGTCGGCTCTTTTTCGGTGGAAGCTTTGGCTCGTGCCGGAATAGGCAGATTGCTGCTTTGCGACAGCGAAACGGTAGCCCCCAGCAACATCAACCGTCAGTTGGTGGCCTATCAGGACACCGTGGGACAGCTCAAGGTAGAGGTGGCCCGGCGGCGGATTGCTTCCATCAATCCCAAGTGTCAGGTGGAAATCTACCCCTTCTTTTTTGGAGAAGAGACATGGGAGCAGTTTCCTTTTTCTGCCTGTGATTATGTGATCGACGCCATTGATTCGGTGCCTTCCAAGCTGCTGCTCATCGAAACCTGCACCCGGCAGAACATCCCGATCATCAGCTGTATGGGGGCGGGAAATAAACTGGATCCCACCCGGTTCCGAGTGGGGGACATTTACCAAACCAGCGTCTGTCCTTTGGCGAAGGTGATCCGCACCCAATGCCGGAAACGGGGCATCCGAAAGCTGAAGGTGGTTTGGTCGGAGGAACTGCCGGTGCATCCGCCCCGGGTGGAAGGGAAACCCAATCCGCCGGGCAGTGTCAGCTTTGTGCCTTCGGTGGCAGGGTTGATTTTGGCTGGAGAAGTCATCAAGTATTTGTCCGGCGTTCAGCCGAATCGTTAAATTAAAATCAAAGAAAACCTCTCGTTTCGTTCTCAGGACTTT
>DVGY01000034.1 GCA_018712465.1 Candidatus Egerieicola pullicola
CCTTTCTTGTATCGCTTCCCCGGTGCGTTTGGGTACCGGGGAAGTTTTGCGTCTGTCACTGTTTGTCTTTACATTTGATCTCTTCTGTGATATGATAAGCTTACAATGATTCAAGCGCTTGGAAGAGAAAACTGTGGAATAAAAATGATTTTTTGGCAAAGGAGCGGATGCCGGTCTGACAGCGGAACCGTACCGGAATCCCCTGGAAAAGAACAGCCCGGCGCCATGGAAAAAATCTGTTTCTGCCGTTGTTTTACGGCGATCTGGACCTGGACGGCAGGTTGGACCACAGCAAAGAAGTATGGAGCGTTTTGGATGCTGTGGCTTTGGCAGTTGATGCAGTGGGCCTGTCATCCATCGTGCGCTTGAAAAAATCATCTAGGAAATGAAAGGAGAATCCCCCATGAAGCAATTTTGGAAACGCAGTCTGGCTGCCGTTGCCGCCGCCTTGGTTCTGGGAACCTCTGGCATGGCTGTGTCGGCACAAACCCCTGTCACACTGGAAAGTTCGGTGATTTCTGCCGCCTGGAACAATTCCGCCCGTATTTCTCCGGAAGGGGAGTACACCCAGGTGAAGCAGGCTATCTATGAAGGCTTGCTGGCTCATCAGGACACCATCGACGTCTCCGGCTTAGGATTGCCGGCCGATCAGGAAGTGGTTCAGGATGTGTATGTCAGTGTGCTCAAAGACCACCCGGAACTGTTTTGGCCCATGGCGGCAGCCGGTTACTCGTATAATCCGGCGGACAACATGGTAGTTTCCCTTCATGCAAATTACTACTACACCGCCGAAGAACTGCCCGCTATGCAGGCAGAAATCAACGCCGTGGTGGAACAGATGAAGGCCAACACCCAGGGCCTGTCCGATTTTCACAAGCTGCTGGTAATCCATGACTGGCTGGCGGAACGGATGACCTATGACGATGAGGTGGCCGGCAGCACCCAGCTCACCTCCGGCCGCACCGCCTACGACGCTTTGGTGCGCCATCAGGGGGTCTGCGAAGCCTACGATTTCGGCTTCCGGCTGCTGGCCAACGCCTTGGGATTTGAAACCGGCTATGCCATGACGGCAGGCCACATCTGGAGCATGGTAAAGCTGGACGGGGAATGGTATCATGTGGACGTCACCCACGACGACCCCTCCATCAACGGCATTGAAGTAATTCCCGGTTTTGTCAGCCACACCTATTTCTTGGTCAGCGATGCCGGGGTGCAGGATGCAAACCACGATAACGGCGTCTTTGAAGCTACCCACACTGCCACCTCCACCCGCTATGATGGGGACGCCTTGTTCTTCCGGGATTGGCAGACCTACCACGACGGCGCAGCGGTTTGGAATGGCCAGGTGTACCTTGCCGTCAACAACACTCTGATGACCGGCGACTTTTCCGGCAGCTTGGAAGGTCTCACCTCCGTGGACACCGGTTTGCTCTCCGTTTCTTCGGTGGCGGCTTACCCCGACGGTACTTCCGGCCTGCTTTTGACCGGGCGCGAGACGTCTGGGGAAGGGGAAGGATTGTACCGCTTCAGCCAAGACGGCTTGGAAAAACTGGCCGACCTTTCTTCGCCGGAATACTTTAACGACCCCAGTGCTGTGGTTTGGTGCTCCTATGCCCGGGAAAATCAGGACGGCACCATTTCCGTCCCCATTGCTTCCTCTTTGCTCCCCCAATTCCTGGAAACTGTGGTGACTCTTCCCGCTCCGGAACCGGAACCCACTCCCGATCCCGATCCCGAACCGGAACCGGACCCCGAACCCTGCGAACACCCCAACCGGACCTGGATCCTGTCTGCGGCTCCCACCCGGGAAACCGACGGTTTGCTCCAAGGCGTCTGCCCGGATTGCGGTGAAACCGTCACCCAGGCCCTGCCCTACGGGGATTTGGATCTGGATGGTGCGGTCAACGTCACCGACGTGATGGTGCTGGCCCAGTGCATCGTCAACGACACCGGTGTGCTGGAAGGACTGGACTTGAACTTCGACGGCAACGGCGAGGTGAATGTGGCGGACGTTATGACCCTGGCCCAGATGGTGGTCAACGGGAAATAAGGTTTGGAATCTTTGTTTTTGATTTGGTTTTTCCAAAAAAGTAAAACCAAAACCGGCAAAATGAAAAACAGGATTCGTTTCTGCCTCAAACGGATTGACAGGGAATCTGTTTTTTGTTAAGATAAGCCCAGAGCAAAGGAGCTTGGTAAAACAGGCAACTTTGCTCTTTTATTTTGCGCCAAAAGGAGACTGAAGTTTATGCATCGCTATCAAGTGCTTTTTAAGGACACTAAGGATGTCAGTGATTTTGTGAACATCGCCATGGAATACCCTATGGACATCGATATCGTTCTGCAGCGCCAGATCGTGGACGGAAAGTCCTTTTTGGGGATCGCCAGCCTGTTGAGTCAGTATCACAGCGAACCGCTGTGCTTGACCTGCACCGAGCAGAATCCGGAATTTGAACGCCGGATCACCCGGTTCTTGGCGGCGTAATTTCATTTTGCCCGTTTCTATGATTGCTTCCTATTTTGATGCAGCTCGCTGGTTTTGGCGGGCTGTATCCTTTTTGTTGCATAAAAAGAAAGTTTGTGGTATCCTCAAAGAAAAGGAGGAATGCGCCATGTATCTTTCTCATGAGTCGGATCTGCCAAAGGATCCGGTGATGCTGCTGAGTATTGTGAATATGAAGCTGCGGGACGGCTGCCCCAGCCTGGAGGAGTTCTGCAAAACCTTGGGAGCGGATCAGGCTGCCCTGGAAGCTAAACTTTTCGCCATTGGATATGAGTATGACCCTGCCACCAATCAGTTTCGGTGAATGAAGATGAAATCCAATGTTGCGGCAACAAAAGGAGGCAATCGTTGGGTGTGGGTGCTGTTTGCGCTGCTCAGCGCTGTGTTTGCGGCGTTGACCACGATTTTAGCGAAAAAAGGACTGGAAGGGGTTCCCTCTAACCTGGCTACCGCCATCCGCACCGGGGTGGTGCTAATCATGTCTTGGCTTGTGGTGTTCGTGTCCGGCCAGCAGGGAGCAGTGGGCAGTATTTCCGGGAAAACCTGGCTGTTTTTGGTGCTGAGCGGCATCGCCACCGGATTGAGCTGGCTGTGCTATTTTTATGCCTTGCAGGTGGGAAACGCCAACCAGGTGGCGGCAGTGGATAAATTCAGCTTGGTAATTACCATGATCTTGGCCTTTGTGCTGCTGCAGGAAAAAGTCACCTGGCAGTCGGTGGTAGGGGGCGCCTTGATTACTGCAGGAACGGTGGTCTTGATTTTATGATCTTTCTCCACAAATTTACCTGGCTCCGATTTGTACAAAATTGCCTTTGAAAAAAGATAAAAAATCAGTATAATATATGATATTGACGTGTAGCACCTGACTGCGTAAATCCAGTCCCATGCTGCACGTTTTTATTTTTTGTATTGCGGAGGTAGGAACGATGAAACGAATCAAAGCGGCCTGTATCTGCCAAACACTGCATTTTCTGCTGAAGGAAGATGTGGGACACGATTATGCAGTAAAATTGGTCAACGAAGAAGTGGAGCACTATAAGCAAACGTTGCAGCGGCATCGCACCCAGTATAAGATTCTGGAGGAAACCATCCAGCCGGACGGCTCCATTGTGATGAAGATTGTCAAGCAGTACAATCAAAGCCCTGTGGGGGATTACTTAACATAATGTTAGAAGGCAGTCAACGCGCTTTGGCAGTTGGCTGCATTTTTTGCCAAAAAATGTGGTGGGAGAAAACCGTTGTGGTTTTTCTCTAAAATTTGGGCTGAATTTTGGGATTTCCTTGACACCCGGCAGAATTATGGTATAATGATTGCTAAGGCAATCATTATGGTTCCCACTTTGCCGCCCAAAAGGCAGGGGCGGCATTTCGCCGGGCGGCGAAAACCAGTGGAAACCCAACGGGTTTTTTATAGTATAATGATTGACGAAACCAATTATGATGGTTCCGTGACGGAAACGCCACAATATCAAGTAAATTGCGGGGGTACCGCTTCGGCGGTTGAGAGATCACCCTTAGAACCTGTCGGTTAAGACCGTGGTAGGGAAGCAATGATGCGCCGTTTACGGCGGTTGTTTCTCAAAAAGGGAGGCAGCCGCCGTTTTTTGCAGCCAAAAGGAGGATTGCTTTATGATACCGGTAGCGCTTACCATTGCGGGAAGCGACTGTACCGGCGGCGCCGGGATTCAGGCCGACTTGAAAACCTTTGCCGCCCATGGAGTGTATGGGGAAAGCGTCATCACCAGCGTGGTGGCGGAGAATACCTGTCAGGTCTTTTCCCGCCAGGATATTTCCCCGGAAATGGTCACTGCCCAGCTGGATGCGGTGTACCGGGACATTCCCCCGGACGCAGTGAAGCTGGGGATGCTCCCCACCGTTCAGGTGGTGGAAGCGGTAGCGGATTGGCTTACCGCCCATCCCGGTAGGCCGGTGGTCACCGATCCCGTGCTGGTAGCTACCAGCGGGGACGATCTGGTGGAGCGCAGGGCGCTGGAAACGATCCAAACCCGCCTGCTGCCCATCACCGACATCCTTACCCCCAATCTGCCGGAGGCGGAAGCCCTCACCGGCATTGCGGTAAACGACGAAGTTTCCATGAAGGCCGCCGCCGCCATTCTCTGCAATCAGGGGGCCAAGGCGGTGCTGGTGAAGGGAGGCCACCTTCAGGGAGAAGCGCTGGACATCCTCTGCGACGGAAAAGAGTATTACCGCTTTTCCACCCCTCGGATTCCCACCCGCTGCACCCATGGCACCGGCTGTACCCTGTCCAGCGCCATTGCCGCCAACCTTGCCTTGGGCAAGCCTTTGGTGGAGGCGGTGCGGCTGGCCAAGGAATACCTTCAGGAAGCCATCCGCCAAGGCACGCCTCTGGGGAAGGGCCATGGACCCACCCACCATATGCATCCGTACTATCGTTGGGACACCCAACCTAAGTAAAAATAAAGGAGACAGATTATGAGCTATCGCACCCAAATGGATGCCGCAAAGCAGGGCATCATCACCAAACAGATGGAAATTGTGGCCGAAAAGGAACATCTGGATCCCGAAGTCATCCGTCAGCGGGTGGCCCAGGGCAGCGTGGTCATTCCCGCCAACATCAACCACACCTCCCTCAGCCCGGAAGGCATCGGTCAGGGCTTAAAAACCAAGATCAACGTGAACCTGGGCATCTCCGGGGACAGCGTGGACTATGAGCGGGAGATGGAAAAGGTTCGCCTGTCCCTGAAGTATGGGGCGGAAGCCATTATGGACCTGTCCAACTACGGCAAGACCAATAAGTTCCGGGGCGAACTCATCGAAATGAGCCCCGCCATGATCGGCACCGTGCCCATGTACGACGCCATCGGCTATCTGGAAAAGGATCTGCTGGAAATTTCCGCCCAGGACTTTTTGAAGGTGGTGGAAGCCCATGCTGCCCAAGGTGTGGACTTTGTCACCATCCACGCCGGCATCACCAAGCGGGTGATCGAATCCTTCAAACGGGAAAAGCGGACCATGAACATCGTGTCCCGAGGCGGCAGCCTGCTGTTTGCCTGGATGGAAATGACCGGCAACGAAAACCCCTTCTATGAGTACTACGACGACGTCTGCGAAATCCTGGCCAAGTACGACGTGACCATCTCCCTGGGCGACGCCATGCGTCCCGGCTGCTTGGAGGACGCTTCCGACGGCGGCCAGATCTCCGAGCTGATCGAGCTGGGCCAGCTCACCAAGCGGGCTTGGGAACACAATGTCCAGGTGATGGTGGAAGGCCCCGGTCACATGGCCATGAACGAAATCGCCGCCAATATGGTGATGGAAAAGCGGATCTGCCACAACGCTCCTTTCTATGTGCTGGGCCCTCTGGTCACCGATATTTTCCCCGGCTACGACCACATCACCTCCGCCATCGGCGGGGCCATTGCTGCAGCCAACGGGGCGGACTTCCTCTGCTACGTCACCCCGGCAGAGCACCTGCGTTTGCCGGACGTGAATGACGTGAAGGAAGGCATCATTGCCAGCAAGATCGCCGCTCACGCCGCCGATATTGCCAAGGGCATCCCCGGCGCCACCGACATTGACAATAAAATGGCCCGGGCCCGGCATAAGGTGGACTGGGATGAAATGTTCAAGTACGCCGTGGACCCGGATAAGGCCAGAGCCTACTTTGAATCCACCCCTCCCGCCGACCGGCACACCTGCTCCATGTGCGGCAAGATGTGCGCTGTGCGCACCACCAACCTGATTTTGGAAGGCAAAAAGGTGGAGTTCTGCACCGAAAAATAACAGCAAGAAGGAGAACCCCACCCAAGGTTCTCCTTTTTCCTAAGAAGGGTTATCATCATCACGAAAGGAAATTCTCATGGATATTTTAACTTCCATTGCCCAAGCCGCCCAGGCGGTGCGGGACAAAGTGCCGTTGGTGCACCACATCACCAACTACGTCACCGTCAATGACTGCGCCAATGCCGTGCTGGCCATCGGCGCCAGCCCCATTATGAGCGACGACATCGCCGAATGCGCCGACATCACCGCCATTTCTCAAGCCCTGGTGGTGAATATGGGCACCTTAAACCAGCGCACCATTCAAAGCATGATCGCTTCTGGTAAACGGGCCAATGAACTGGGCATCCCGGTGGTGTTTGATCCGGTGGGAGCAGGGGCCAGCCAGCTTCGCAACGATACAGCCAAGGCCTTTTTGGAACAGGTGACCCCCGCTGTAATCCGGGGCAATCTGTCGGAAGTCAGCTTTTTGGCGGGACTTCAAGTGGCCACCAAAGGGGTGGACACCGCCGAAGCTGACGCCTCCAACGACCCCGTTGCAGTGGCGAAAACGGTAGCCAACCAGTACGGTTGTGTGGCTGCCATCACCGGTGTGATGGACGTAGTCACCGACGGCACCCGGCTGGTAAAGCTCTTTAACGGCCATCCCATGCTCAGCAAAGTCACCGGCACCGGCTGCATGACCAGCGGTTTGACCGGGGCGTTCTGCGGCGCCAACTCCGATTATTTTGTGGCGGCGGCAGGGGCCATCCTTTCCATGAGCCTGGCAGGAGAACTGTCCTTTGCTCAGTATGGGGGAGTGGGAACCGGTCATTTCCATATGGGAATCATCGACGCCCTCTCCAAGCTTACTGCTCAAGATTATTTGGAACGGGGGAAAGCCGATGAAACCTAATCTTTCTTATCGCCTGTACCTGGTCACCGACCGGGATCTCATGAGCTCCTCCACCCTGGAAGAAGGGGTGGAACAGGCCATTCAAGGGGGAGTGACCCTGGTGCAGCTCCGAGAAAAGGACTGCTCCAGCCTGGAATTTTACCAAACTGCCCAAAAGGTAAAAGCCATCTGCGACGCTCACGGCGTCCCGTTAATCATCAATGACCGGGTGGATATTGCCTTGGCGGTGGACGCTGCCGGGGTGCACATCGGCCAGTCCGACCTGCCTGCGGCAGTGGTGCGGAAGATTTTAGGCCCCGATAAAATTCTGGGGGTTAGCGCCGGCACCGTGGAAGAAGCGGTCAAAGCCCAGCAGGACGGGGCAGACTATTTGGGGGTGGGGGCCATGTTCCCCACCGGCACCAAGGAGGACGCCGACATCACCTCCATGGAGGAACTCAACGCCATCACCCAGGCGGTGGAAATTCCCATGGTGATTATCGGCGGCATCAACCGGCGCACCATCCCTCAGTTTGTGGACTGCGACATTGACGGGGTGGCAGTGGTCAGCGCTATTTTGGCCCAGCCGGATATTTGTCAGGCAGCCCAGGAACTGGACGCCATGCTGCCGGAAGGATGGGGACGATGAAGCGGCTGGAACAGCAGGCAGGGTATCTCTTTGACCTGGACGGCACCCTGCTGGACTCCATGGGAGTGTGGGAGCAGATCGACGTGGACTTCCTCACCCGCCGGAATATCCCGGTGCCGGAGGACTATGCCCAGGCCATTGCCCCTATGGGCTTTCGCCGGGCAGCGGAGTACACCATCGCCCGTTTCGGCTTTTCCCAGACTCCCGAAGAGATTATGGAGGAGTGGCACCAAATGGCGGTGGAGCAGTACGCTCATCACCTTTCGCTGAAACCCGGTGCCAAGAAATATCTGGAGGAGTTGAAGCAGCAGGGCAAACCCCTGGCAGTGGTTACCGCCAGTTATCCCGAATTGTACCAGCCCGCTTTGCAGCGGGGCGGGGTGCTGGACCTTTTCGACGCCATCGTCACCGTCAACCAGGTGCCCCGAGGCAAGGGCTTCCCGGACATCTATCTGGAAGCGGCCAAACGGATTCAGGTGCCGCCCCAACAGTGCGCCGTGTTCGAGGACATCACCCAGGGCATCCAGGGGGCCAAGGCCGCCGATTGTTTGGCGGTGGCGGTGTACGATCCTGCCAACCAAAGTCAGTGGCCTCAAACCAAGGCGTTGGCAGATCTGTCCATCCGCTCCTTTGAAGAACTGCTGTAATTTTTTCAAAAGGGGAGAGGGTCATGCACTGGGCCATCAGCGACATCCATGGCTGCTATGAAGAATATCAGGCCCTGCTGGAAAAAATTCATTTTTCTTCCCGGGATACCCTCTATTTTTTGGGGGATGCAGTGGATCGGGGACCGGAACCCATGAAGGTGGTGCTGGATCTGGCTGCTCGGGAAAATGTGGTGCCTTTGCTGGGCAACCACGACCTGCTGGCCTGGCAGGTGCTGGACCGGTTTGGGGAGACCATCGCCCAAAACCGCCTGCCCACCGGCACTCAGCAGGAACTGGCCCAGTATTACTTTTGGCGGAAGCGTGGCGGACAAACGACTTTGGACAGTTACCGTGGTGCTACCCCCCACCAGCGGCAAACCATGCTGGAGTATTTTGACCGGTGTAAACTGTGGCATCAGGTGCGGGTGGGGGGCACTCTTTATTGGATGGTTCATGCCGGACTGGGGGATTTTGCTCCAAACCGCCCTCCGGAGTCCTACACTCTTCGCCAACTGCTGATCCAACGAGATGACTATACCACCCCCCTTTCCCCGGACTTTGTCCTCCTGTCCGGCCACACTCCCACCGCGGTCATCGACCCAAACTGTGCCGGGCGGATCTGGCGGGGAAATGGACGGGTTGCCATTGATTGTGGGATTTCCCATGGTTTTGCCCTGGGCGCCTACTGCTTAGAAAGTGAACAATGTGTCTATTTCCCATAATTAACGTTGATTTTTCTCCCAAAAAGCCGAGATAAATTCCAAATTTTACCAATTTGCCCATTGAAACCCAAGGAGAAATGTGGTATACTGGTGCTGTAATCGGAAACTTCCGTCAAAAGGAGAGGCCAACCATATGGCAAGACATTTTTATACCTGCCAAGAGCCGGATTGCGGCTTTGTGTTTGAACGGTACGGAGACGTGGCAGCTTGTCCCCGCTGTGGAAAGCGGAACCTGCGCCCGGCCACTCCGGAAGAACAGCAAAAGTGCGTCGAACAGCTCAAGCAGATCCACGGTAAGTTGTAACCGCTCCAAGGAGGGAACTTAAAATGAACGCTACCATGGAAACCATTTTACATCGCCGCAGTATTCGCAGCTTTTTGGACAAACCCATTCCCAAGCCGGTGTTGGAAGAAATTGTGCTGGCTGGACAATATGCCCCCAGCGCCATGAACCGCCAAACCTGGCATTTTACCGTGCTGCAAAATCAGGAAAAGATTCAATCTCTGGCCAAAGCCATTGCCAAAGAGTTGGATATGGGGGAAGAATATTGCTTCTACCGTCCCGCTGCCTTGATCTTGGTCAGCGCACCCAAAGACAATCACAACGGCATGGCGGATTGCGCTTGTGCCCTGGAAAATATCTTTTTGGCTGCCTGGAGCATGGAAGTGGGCTCGGTTTGGATCAATCAGCTCAAAGACATCTGCGACCGCCCCGCCATTCGGGAAATGCTCCA
>DVGY01000035.1 GCA_018712465.1 Candidatus Egerieicola pullicola
CAAATTGTAAATTACACCGTCGCTTCCCCCACAATTTTTCCCTGCAACAGGAATTTGGCGGAATGCAAACCGAAAAAAATTGTCATTTCTTGTATTTACCAGTCAAAATACCACGATTCCCTCAAAAAGCAAGAAAAAATGTTGGCTGAGGCATTTGCTTTTTCGTTTCTTTTTCTTTATAATAAGAGCATATTAATCAAAGGATGGTAACTGCATGTTTGAATTCGGTGACAGTTTCAAGCGAATTATGGGAGAACAGGGGTACAGCGTCAGCAGCTTTTCCAAGCTTACCGGTCTGGATCGGGGCTGGCTGTACGCCATCTTTGCCGGAAAGCGAAAGATTCCGGAACAGACCCTGCAGAAAATTCTCACCGGCAGCTTTTTTACCCAGGAAAACTCCCAGCAGCTCCGCCGGGCCTTTTACGAAGAGGTATACGGCAACGACCAGATGGAGCGGATCCTCTATCTGCAGGACCACTTCCAAGAATTCCGCCACCCAGCCAGTCCCGCCCCAACGGAGCTTCCTCCCATGGCCGGGCATGTGCCGGATTCCGGCTTTTTGGCCACACAATCGGAACTGTTTGGGGCAGCCTACCGGCTGATCCGTCAAGCCCCGAAGGACGCTGCCTCCAACCAGGTGTACACCAACCTGCCCTTCCGCTTTACCCAGCTCAACGACCTACTGTTTTACACCCTCCAAAACTATCAGCCTTCTTACGACCTGTACCGCATCCTGCCCATGCAGCAAAACGACAGCGGCACCCATAACCTGGAAGTGCTGTTTTCCGCGTTGCAGTACCTGGACAAAAAGGCCCACCTCTATTACTACTACACCCCTCAACTTCACCATCAGCAGATCGATCAGCTCTTCCCCTACTACCTGGCTTCGCCCCAGGCGGTACTGCTGATCCATCAGAATGGAGAGCAGGGCCAGCTGATCCTAGACCAAGGATTCTGCGGCCAAATCAAGGAAAGCTTTTTCGCTGCCCTAGAGCACTGCTCCCAGATGACCTACTCCTATCAAAGCGCCCTGTCATTCCTGACCACCGGCCACGAAATGCGCTCCACCGACTACACGGTGGAACTGGGCAACACCTTCACCATGCTGCTCAACCAGGACCTGCTTCAGCGGTACGGTTCCCCTCGGTTTACCGGTGTCAGCCGCATAGGGGTGATCCATTCGTTGCTCCGGTTTTTAAATCAGCAGTCCTCCAGCAGCCAGGATAACTTTATGGTGCTCTCCCGGCAAAATATCCTGGATTTTTTATCCACCGGCACCTTCCCCAATATTCCCCGGGACTACCTGAAGCCCCTGTCCATGGAAGACCGGCTGGCGCTGCTGCAATCCATGGAAACTCATCTCCAAAACCATCCCCTCCAATCTTTGGGAATTTTAGACGAAAGATTTTTTGGAGAATACCGCAACGAGTATTCCATCTCTTTGGCACGGCAGAGCAACAGCGTTATTATCTGCGGTCAAAAGCAGCCGGTCACCGGACAGTCCTTTGTGGGAGAATGCGGGCTGCAAATCTCCAACGCAGTGCTGTACCACGATTTTCTCAACTTCTTCGACTACGCCAAGCGCAATCAATACATCTACGACACGGAAAACTCTCTGTCCATCCTCCGAGAGCTGGCACTGGGTTATTCCCAACCCAACCTCTTTGCCCAACAGCCCCAGACGGCACAATCTGCCGCCGAAACAGCATCGTCCTCTGGGGAGAAAATACCTGCAATATGACAATCTGTATTCAATAAAACGAAAAAATAAGCCGAAAGAGGAACCATTCTTCCTGCTTTCGGCTTTTTGTATTGGAATTAGTTTTCTTGCTGTTGGAGATATTCCTGGGCAAAATGAGCGGCCACGGCCCCGTCGGCGGCAGCAGTGATGATCTGGCGCAGGGGTTTTTGCCGCACGTCTCCCACTGCATATGCCCCCGGCAGGCTGGTGCGAGTGGATTCGTCCGCCACCAAATAACCCTGCCGGTCCAACTCCAGCAATCCTTCCACCAACTGGGTGTTAGGCACCCGGCCGATGGAGACAAAAGCTCCTTGGCAGCCTAGGGTGGTGGTTTCCCCGGTTTGGGTGTTTTTCAGTGTCAAGGCTGTCAGCTTGCCAGTTTCCGGATCCGGGTTCAGCCCGGTCACCACACTGTTCCACACCGGCTGGATGTTTTCCTGCTTCTTGACAGCCTCCGCTCCGGCTTTGTCCGCCCGAAGGGAATCTCGACGGTGGACCAAATACACCTTTTCGCAGATCCGGGACAGATACAGCGCCTCCTCCACAGCGGAATTCCCTCCGCCGATCACCGCCACAGTTTTGCCTCGATAGAACATCCCGTCGCAGGTGGCGCAATAAGAGATCCCCTTGCCCACAAAGCTGTCTTCTTCCGGCAGTCCCAGCTTTCGGGGAGAAGCCCCGGTGGCAATTACAACAGTCCGGCCCAAATATCTGCCGTAAGGGGTGACGGCTTCCTTTACCGGCCCCTCCAGCTTCAGCTCCGTCACCGGTTCCAGTTTCGTTTCCGCCCCAAACTGCTGGGCTTGCTGCTGCATCTTTTGAGCCAAATCAAAACCGTCCGCCCCTTCTGAAAAGCCGGGGTAATTATCGATGTGCTGGGTGGTGGCCATCTGCCCGCCGGGACCCAGCTGTTCCAGGATCAGCACAGTGAAACCAGCCCGACCAGCATAGAGGGCAGCGGTGTAGCCTCCCGGACCGCCGCCGATGATAATCATATCGTAAATTTGCTTGGATTCCATGGTTCAATCCTCCTTGTACGTCAACGGATCTTCCGTTTTTTTCCGGCAAAACACATTAGCGTAGATCATTTCCACCACCAGGCCAGCCAACAAGAGTCCCAACAGCACGAATCCCCAAACCATCAGCTGGAACTCCGGCAGAATCTCCTGCACCGCCAAAACCAGCATCGCACCCAACCCCAAAAGCCAGGCCACGGTAAAAAAACTGAATACCGCCATACTCCGAAGCAGTTTGGTTCGATGATATTTTTTCCGCTGTTCCTCTGAAGATGTATTCCAGCCGGCAATGAAGCAGTCTCCGTGCCCGGTAAGGAAGGCAATGCCCAGCGCCAAAAACAGAGCTGCCAGCAGGCCGGGAAGGATCAAAATCCACATGGTGTCGCCTTCTTTTCTGAGATTTGTCTTTAGTATAGCGGATTTTGGAAAAAAGGGCAAGAAAAACCGGCTCCTCTTTTCAGAAGAACCGGCAAAACAGTTAATCTCCGAATTTTTTCTTCAGCTTTTCCACAATCTGATGGGCGCACTTGTTTACATCCCCGCAGCCCATGGTAATCACCAAATCTCCTGGCTGCACCATGCTCAGCACATGATCGCTCATCTCATCAAAAGTGGGATACCACACGCACCCCGGAATTTTCTCCGCCAAATCCTTGGCATAGATGCCGATGGTGTTCTTTTCCCGGCTGCCCATGATCTCGCTGAGCACCACATGGTCTGCAATTTGCAGCACCCGGGCAAAGTCATCCAGAAGTCGGGCAGTGCGGGAATAGGTAAAGGGCTGGTGCACCGCAATGATCCGGGTAAAGCCCAGTTCCTTTGCCGCAGAAAGGGTAGCCTGAATCTCGGCAGGATGGTGGGCGTAATCGTCCGCCACTACAATATCGTGGTTGTGGTACAACACCTCAAACCGGCGGCAGGCTCCATGGAAGTCCTTCATTCCCAAATTCAGCTTTTCCGCCGGCACTCCGGCCAGCAGCCCGCAAATGCAGGCCGCTACGGCGTTGAGCACATTGTGTTTACCGGGAACCAGCAGATCAATGGTGGTGAGGGGTTTCCCCTGGTGCATCAAATCAAACCGATGGTGCACCTTGGACAGCTGCTGGATATTATCGGGGTAATAGTCGTTGTGATCCTGCCAGCCGAAGGTGATCTTCTTTTGAGGCAGGTCCTTCACCGCATCAATGGTGTTGGGATCATCCCCGTTATAGACGATGCACTTTGTGGCCATGGAGCAGAACTGGGTGAAGCTGTGCTTCAAGTTTTCCAAGGTTTTGAAAAACTCCATGTGGTCCTCGTCAATGTTCAGCACCACCGCCACGTCCGGGGCCAGCTCCAAAAAGGTGTTGGAAAACTCGCAGCTTTCGCAGACCATATTTTCACTGTGACCGATCCGGCCGCTGCCTCCAATGGTGTTCAGCTTGCCCCCGATCACCACAGTGGGGTCTGCCCCGCCATCCATCAGAATCTGGGTGGCCATGCTGGTGGTAGTGGTTTTGCCATGGGTGCCGCTGATGCAGATGGCATTGGAAAACTGCTGGGTAACGATGCCTAACAGATACTTCCGCTCCAGCACCGGCACGCCGCTTTCCCGAGCAGCAATCAACTCCGGGTTATCCGCCATAATGGCAGCCGTGTAGACGATCAGATCTGCTCCCTTTACATTTTCCGCCTTTTGGCCCAGGGTCACGGGAATGCCCATGTCCATGACCTTTTGAAGGGTATCTGTCATATTGTTGTCACTGCCGGTGAGATAATAGCCTTTGGCATGAAGGATCTGTGCCAGGGGGTACATGCCGCTGCCGCCAATACCGATGAAATGGATGTGTTTTTTATCCTTGAGAATCTCTGCGGTGTACTGCATCTCCATCTGCTCCTTTTCAATCCCAACGAGTTACTGCTCTTACTTATACATGGAAACGGAAATTTACAATATCCCCGTCCTGCATCACATAATCCTTGCCTTCCAGCCGCACCAAGCCCTTTTCTCGAGCTGCGGCCATGGAACCGTTGGCCTTCAGATCTTCGAAGCTCACCACTTCCGCGCGAATAAAGCCCTTTTCAAAGTCGGTGTGGATCTTGCCTGCTGCCTGAGGCGCCTTTGTACCCTTTTTGATGGTCCAAGCCCGGCATTCATCACTGCCGGCAGTGAGAAAGCTAATCAACCCTAGCAGAGCGTAGCTGTCCTGAATGATACGGTCCAAACCGGATTGTTCCAAGCCCAGATCCGCCAAAAACTCCTTCTTTTCCTCTGGCTCCATCCCTGCCAAATCCTCTTCAATCTTGGCACAGATGGGCAACACGGCAGAGTGTTCCGCTGCGGCAATTTCTTCCACCTGATGGTAGAAGGGGTTTTCTTCCAAATCGGAGGAAAAGTCCTCTTCCGACAGGTTGGCGGCGTAGATAATGGGCTTATTGGACAGCAGAGGTACGGTCTTAATGATCTCCCGCTCCTCTTCTGTGTAATCGAAGCCCCGGGCAGAGTTGCCCTCTTCTAAATAATCCTTTAACCGGTTGAGGAAATCCACTTCAGGCTGAAGTTTCTTATCCGCTTTGGCGGCCTTAGTGGTTTTGTCGATCCGGCGCTGAAGAATCTCCAGGTCGGAATAGATCAGTTCCAAGTTAA